>JAUVDZ010000008.1 GCA_030595015.1 Candidatus Peregrinibacteria bacterium
GTGTTCACAAGCTATTGAACCATTACGCCCCCCTTGACACGAAGCCATAAAAATGGCGTAATCCGCGAGATCCCCTTATGCAAGCCACATTTTTGTAATGGTCGCAACTAAGGTGTCTTATAAGAAGCGATACACAGTAAATGACACTTGACAAGTTGGAGTAAATTTGTTATAACTATTACCTTTTGTATAACACAAGTTAAGAGGCAATATTATGGCAAATTCACAAGACCTATCACAGGAGAAGCGTCTAGTCGAGGCGGCACAACTGGACAATGACAAGTTCATGGGTTTGTACGACAAGTATTTCGACCAAATTTATCGCTATATATATAGACGAGTTGGTGGAGATACAGATGTCGCACATGACATTGCCAGCCAGACATTCCTTGACGCCCTTGAGAACCTAAAGTCCTATACTTTTCAGGGCTATCCCTTCTCATCGTGGTTATACAAAATCGCACATAACAATGTGATTAAATGGTATAGAAAGACGAGTAAACGTCAACATGTACCTCTAGACGAAGCGTATAACCTAAGTGATAAAACCCAAGATACAAAAGAAGAAACTGACGGAATCCTTGCTCAGGAACAAATAAGTGAAATGATGCAAAAGTTAAATGAAGATGAGCAGGAAATCCTAAGATTAAAATTCTTTGAAGGATTATCAAACATTGAAATAGCAGATATTATGGAATTGTCCGTTTCAAATATTGGGGTTAAGGTCTTCCGGACGCTTAAAAAAGCGAAAGGTCTACTCCCAACTAAACATGATTTGAAACAATTTAATTCTTATGGACAATAATTATTTCAGCGACATTACAGAATTATTCATCAAAGCTAAAAAGGCTGAGAATATTGACGTAAGCCCTCATAGCAAAGCTACGATCCGTGAAATGCTTGCGTACAAAATTGATGAAATGAAAATTGCAGAAGAAGCTCCTCAGGGAAGTTTCTTTAGTAAATGGAAATTTCAACTTATGGGCGTTCCGGCATCACTATTTGCTGTTTTTCTGGTAGTGTTTGCATTCCAAAATCTTCAGGTCACAATGCCCGGAGCGACCGAAGGGAGCTCTTTGGAGCGAAGCGAAGCGCAGACCGAAGTGACAACGGAGGTCTCTGGAACGAGCGAAGCGAGTGAAGCGGTAGTAGAAGACATTCCTGTAATTGAAGAAGTAAATGAACCAGCTCCAATACAAAAACCCGAACTTTTAACTATTGATTATAGTCAGCCTAAAACTGGTGGAGGAGATCTTCCACCCACATATAATCCACCAACAGAAACAACTCAGCCTGATGTCGCGCCATACGTTGCACCATATGTTGCGCCAATTACGCCAGTCAAACAACCTAACGATTCCCCCCCTTCAGCACCAACTACTACCAATGAATATATTATGATTAGCGAAACATTGGACGATGTTGATACTACCTACAAGCCACTTCCGGTTCCGGAAGTTGATGTCAAAAAAATCGAGCCTGAAGCAATAAATGACATGATGGACAGCGAAATTCCCCTACTAAATCCCGATGAAGGCATTAATGAATTTAGAGATCCTTTTAATCCTCTTGTCCCTGAATTTGATACAGAGGTTTTGAATACAATTGAAAAAACTGATACTCTGGATAATGTAAATGTTCATTATTTAAACAAAGATCAAGCTGCAGTTGAGATCATAGAGCCTGATTCAACGAGGTGGTATCTGTTTGAAACAGTTGATGGCAAATGGACAGTTACGCAGAAATTCGATTAAAAAGAAACGATGCAAAAGCTTTTAATTGCAACTACAAATATAGGTAAATTTGGAGAGATCAAGGAAGTCATAGGCGACCTTGATTTAGACTTGTATCACCTGCATTTTGAGGATTTCGCAGAAGCGATGAGCGCCGATGATTTTGATGAGACAGGCGCGACTTTTGAGGAAAATGCTGAACAAAAAGCTGTACATTATCATGAATTATTTGGCTTCCCTACCATTGGTGAGGATTCAGGAATTATTGTGGATGCTTTGCAGGGAGAGCTGGGTGTAAAAACCCGACGTTGGGGCGCAGGGGCTAAGGCAAGCGATGAAGAGTGGATCGAACATTTTATGAAAGTGATGGAAGGTCGCGAATTAAGGACAGCACGATTTATTTGTTGTGCTGCTTTTATTGATGGACCAGGCGAAGTTGTGTTATTTAGAGGAGAAACCGAAGGAGTAATAACACATGATTTAGAAGCACCATTAATGCCAGGAATTCCCTTAAGTTCTTGTTTTCGGCCAAAGGGCTGTAGCAAGGTATATTCAGCTTTAAATGAAAATGAAAAAAATCAATTAAGTCATCGTGGAAAAGCTTTTCATGAGCTAAAAAACCACCTATTGACTTATTTCCAGAAATGATTATAATTTGCGCATAATTGTGAGAAGCGAGCGGATTGAAGTGCTCTAGGAGTACAAAGGTCGAAGCCGATAAGGAGTAATTTCTTTTCCTGGTTGCTTCAATTCAGCTCCCTTTGTCTTCAGTCATGTGGGCACTCTCTGCTCGCTTCTCACTCAATTTAAAAAGGAGGAAACACGCCTAAAAAACGTGTTAAACATCAAGGAGTGTGAAAGTTGAGTAATTTGGAGGAGGGGCCACCCAACAATGGCACTTTTAAAAAATTTCAACTGGATCACTCCTTATTTTTATTCCAAACCTCCTCATAAACTTTTAAAGTCGAATCAACATATTTTTGCCACGAATATTTTTCAGCCTGTTTTAATCCTTTTGCAACCATTTTGTCATAGAGCTCTTCATTTGTATAAACCTGTTCTATAGCATCAGCGATACCCGTTGGACTAGTCGGATTTGCATAAACCGCAGCATCTCCCAAGGCTTCCGGCAAACTTGCACGATCAGACGAGACAACCGGGGTTCCGCATGCCATAGCCTCTAAAGGCGGCAATCCAAATCCTTCATACAGTGATGGAAACACAAAAATATGAGCCATATTATAAAAAGCCACCAACTCTTCATCTGGCACATTTCGAATAATATGGACACTCCCACTCAAACCCAAACGCTTAATTCTTCGCATCATTGAAGTAATTTCGCCTCTCAATGTTGTGTAGCCAACTAGCAATAAGTGGGTATCCATGTGTCTACTCCTAAAGACTTTAAAGGCTTGTAGAAGCTTATTTACGTTCTTTCGTTTTAGATCTAAAGCTCCCACATATAACAAATATTTGCGATCAGAAGACAGACCATGGCTGTAGTAAAACGAATCCGGAGCCTCTTCTTCAATTTTAAATTGATCATGAATTGGAGGATACGCTACAGCAATTTTTCGCTCATCAATCTTAAGATATTTCATGATATCTTTCTTGGTATATTCAGAGTTTGCAATCACTTTTTCTGCCTTTTTTATACCGTTATACGCCCATTTCGCAAACCATCTAAACTTCGCTGAAGTCTCATCTTTCATTGCCAAAGGAATCAGATCAAGACAGCTCACAACCGTTTTTGCACCAGACAAATAATTAAGCATAAAAGCTTCTTCCTGAAACATAATATGCTTTACTCTATTCTTCTTAAATTCTGTTTTAAAATAAAAAGGATGATAAAAATGATTAAAAAGATGTCGCCAAATTGAATACTTCCGTCCTTTTAAAGGATACAAATGTCGCACATCAAAATCCACCTTATCTTTCAAACGTTCAAAGAATGGGCCTTCGTAATGCCTTTTGTAACCCGTTTTCGTCTTATTGTCGCCGGTTTCAACGAAATTCTTTTCTCCAATAAAAAGAGTAACCGGAATAGCGTTTTCATTCATATTGCATTTCTGAGTATAACATATTAAAATTTGTAATTGGAATTAATCTCACTATTATGACACCACGAATAGAAATGAAAGACCTGAGAGAATGTAAGGTTTTTTTTAAAAATCCTGATTCAGAAGCTCCTAAAATTCTACAAGCTTTAGAAGTCCATGACATTAGATTGCTATTACAGGCCACAGCAGAATCAATAATTACAAGCGACAATTCTCAAGGAATGAAAGCTTTAAAAAGAATGTTCACATTAATTAACAATAGGTATCCCCTAAATAAACATGAAGAATCCCCTGAAAGATGCGATGAGACGTATGGAAAAAAACCGCCAAGAGAGCGGCAATAAGTACTGGACCATCGATGAAAAAACCGGTGAATTTTTATATAATCTGATTGTTGAAAATGATTATAAAAAAGTGCTCGAAATCGGCACTTCTATTGGTTATAGCGGACTTTGGTTTGCTTCTGCCCTTCGCAAAACAAACGGCAAATTATACACAGTTGAATCGAATGATGAGAGATACGATATCGCTCGTGAAAATTTTAGCAAAGCAGATGTTTTGGATATCGTACAACAATTAAAAGGCCACGCTCCTGACGTTCCAATCCCTGATATGATCGATTTCATGTTTCTGGATGCCACAAAATTTGAATACAAATACTATTTATCGACATACCTTTTTCACATGAAAAAAGGCGGCATGATTGTTGCCGATAACGCAATAAGCCACGCCGATGCCATGAAAGTCTACAAGGACATGGTTATGAATTCAGATCAATTAGAAACCAAATTGGTCGAACTTGGCACGGGTCTTCTTGTTTCCAAGATCATATAAATCCTTAAGGCGAGGCCGCGGCATAACAAAACCCTCACGATTTTGACGATTGAAATTTTTTTTCAAAAGCCAACGCTCAAAAAGCTGACAAATATCATCATCGCCAATATAAAATCCAACACCTCTTTGTGAAGTAAAAGATGCTAAAAAAACCTTAATTAAGGCGCTAAGGCTGATGTCAAATTTCTGTTTGCATTTTTGTTTAGCGTTATTGAAAAGTTCTTCTTCTAACCGAATCGTAAATGTCTTTCGCATAAATAATGTTGTTTAAGTGTACTATCAAATTATACTGCAAAAATCATGCAAATCTGATATAGGTGTTGACGTACAATCTCCGCACCTCATGAAAAGTGCAAAGCAAAGCCTAAAACTCCTAGTTCTTTAACACTAAATAAAAGGCTGAGGCAAGCCTATGGGCTTCTTTTCGTTTACGAAAAAAAACATCAAAATATTTGATTGGTGCTGTGAAATAACTGAAAAATCCACGCCATACACGATATGCCCGATCTGAATTAAATGAAAATAATATCGCTAAATATTCCTGCAAAAACCAAGCCAGCGCACTTGATGGTCCAACTGAAATGCCTTCTTCAATAACCTCGAAATCTTTAAAAAACTCATGCAAACCATTAATCGAAAACCTCTGGTAATCATCAGGAACCGCATGAAATGGCTGCATAAAAGGCACTTTAGCATAAATCCGTCCTCCTTTTTTAACAACACGCTGCAACTCTTCACGCACTTTCGCTGGATCTTTTAAATGTTCAAAAACGTTTTTTATAATCACGCCATCAATCGAGCCATCCTTAAAAGGCATGCAATGTGCATCTGCCACTAAATCGATATTTGGATAATATGCAATATCAAGATTATAAACTCCTTTTATTTTTTTAGACAAAGACCCAACATTTATAACTATGTCATTCTCGTCAAAGTTCTTCAGAAATTCAACAAGCTCTGGCCCTTCTTCATTTGAGCTACGTAGATTTTTAAAGTAAACAGAGTGATGTGGTGGCTTCAAAAAGCGCAAAACACGCCTCGCCAAATTCGCACGACCTCGCTGATGTTGCTCAACCGCTCCAATCTTAACATCATCAATAAAAATCGGCACTCCATCGCGTTCCTCATACTGCTTACCACACTCAGAACACTTAAGATCGTGGAGATCTTTAATGCAATGAGGACATGCTAGTACATTTTTATTCATTGTCTGGATTTACTGGTGGTAAAAATTCAGGTGTTTCCGGTTTATCTTCAGGTATTGGTTCAGGGCTTTCCGCATCTATCACTTCTTCACCTATCACCTCATCATCTATCACCTCGTCGTCTATCACTTCTTCCTCTACCACTTCTTCCTCTGGATCCTCCTTTGCTTCTCCTTTAATTTTCACATCAACTACAGACTCAGCCGTGTAACCGTGAATATCTGTTAATACCGCTCTAATTGTATGAACCGAGCCAGGTTCAAGAAAACGTGAGACTCTTAACGAACCTGAATATGGTTTAATCCGAGAGGTATCCTGAAGGGCTCCATCAAAATAATATTCAACTGATTCAATTTCAAAATCTGATTTAGCGTTTACTAAAACTCCAACAACTCCGGTATCAATTTTCTCATAATTACTTGGATCTTTAATTTTCAGCGACCGCTTTGCATTTAAATGCTCCTTTGAACACAAAGGGCTAATTTCAGTAGGCGGCGCTCCAACAACATTCACAGCCGCGCCTTCTTCTCCCGGACTCTCTAACATTCCTGCAGCCCAAGCCTGCACTGCTGCTTCCCAAACTGCATTAGTAGGATCAATCGAATGATGCTCCTGAAAAGCTCTTTCTTCAACTTCCTCTTTTGGACACCATTCATTAGCCAACAAGCCATTTCGCTTATCAACTTTAACTGTTGCGAAAGAATTATCAACTTCAGTTGGCACTCCAAAACTCGCAAACACGTCTGACCGCACTCCGGTTCCACCGCTATTTGCACCTGGCAATTTACCGGTTGCAACGCTTACTGTAACCGTTTGAATACCTGGAGGCTTATTAAATTCCTCATATTTAAATCCTTTTAAAGCATGTGCCTGAGTCATAAAGTCCTTCCATATCGGTGCTGCTCCTTCATATCCATTTGCATGAACAGAAAGATTTCCACTCTTACGATCATCGCTATTTCCTGCCCAGGCGCCAGCAACTAAATGAGTTGTATAGCCCAGTGTCCAAAGGTTGCTCGGATAATTCACGTTCGCGATCTTCTTATTTGAAGTTCCTGTTTTTGCCGCATTAACCTGCCCCGGAATTGTCATCATAGGTCCAAGTCGCACACTCGTGTCAGAAAGTATACTATTGATCAAATAAGCAATCTGCGGATCCAAAACCTCTTCATAAGTCTGCTTATCTTCTTCCCATTCTTCCAAAATATCACCCTGCGAATTCGTTATTTTTAAAATACTAACCGGTGGCACACGCTTTCCTCCATTTGCAAAAGTACCAAACGCAGAGACATGATCCAAAAGCTTAACTTCGGCAGTACCTAAAGCTAAAGGCCATCCAAAATCTCTATCTTTTGTAATAAAATTAATCCCCATTCTTTCAGCAAGATTCAAAATCGGCTCCTGCTCTCCTGCCAAATAATAAGCTTTAATTGCCGGAATATTTCGAGACTGAGCCAAAGCTCTTCGAATATTCATT
This sequence comes from Candidatus Peregrinibacteria bacterium, assembly GCA_030595015.1. Classification (GTDB taxonomy): domain Bacteria; phylum Patescibacteriota; class Gracilibacteria; order UBA1369; family PNNO01; genus JAUVDZ01. The sequence goes on from JAUVDZ010000008.1 coordinate 7,310, forward strand.
GGCCCCTGATAAGATCCATCATAATTCTCCGGAGGAGCACCAGCACCAAACTGCGTTCGTACATCATACAATACTGAAGCCGGAGCATATCTATTATAAAAAGCCTGCGCATAAACATAAGGCTTAAACGATGACCCAGGCTGCCTATATGCAGTCGCAATATTCACATTTCCATCAATCTCCTCATCATAATAATCTTTTGAACCAACCATAACCAAAATCTGACCATTATTAGGATCAATAGCCACTAACGAAGCATTTGTAGCATTAAATCGAACATTATTAACAGCGCCATTTTCAACAGCTTCTTCAGCAATCTCCTGAAGCTCACCATCAATAGTTGTATAAACCTGAAGCCCACCCTGCTCTACCACTTCTTTCCCATATTTCTCCTCTAATTCTGCAATAATATGGAACACAAAATGCGGCGCAGTAATACGCGAAACATGTTTTTCTAACTCTAAATTCTGCAATTTATTCCAGGCCTCATCTTTTTCATCCTTCGTAATCATGTCATCTGCAAACATCATTCTTAAAATGATATCTGAACGCCCTGGAATATAAACACCATCTCCATTTTCATATTGATATCCCTTCCCAATTAATCCCATCTTGTAATCCTCACCACTTATTAAATATGCAGAATCCGTCACGTTTCGATCCTCTAAATCCTCCAAAGGAATCAAAAGTTCAGACTGCTTATTTGTACCGTAAGGGTTGTAATAAGAAGGCGCATTTGGAAGACCTGCAAGCATTGCACTTTCAGCTACATCAAGGTCTTTTGCATCTTTATTAAAATAAATTTCAGCTGCTTTTTGGATTCCATAAGCATTGTTTCCATATGGGATTTTATTCAAATATAATTCAAGGATTTTCTGTTTATCATAGGCTTGCTCAAGTCGCACAGCCAAAATCAATTCTTTAATTTTACGAGTATAACTCCGCTCATTATTTAGGAAAGCGTTTTTAACATACTGCTGCGTAATAGTCGAACCACCACGCTTTGCTCCAATACCAAATACATCATTCAGGCCGGCTTTAACCAAGCCCGGAATATCAAAACCCTTATGCGTCCAAAATTCATCATCCTCAATTGCAACAGTCGCATTAACTAAATGTTCTGACATCTCATCAAAGGGAATATATTTTCTATTCTCTTCTCCATGTTTAACGTACAAAACATTCCCATCCCGATCAAAAATCGTTGTAGATTGCGCAACACTCAGCTTATCAATATCACGAACATCAGGCAGCCCAACGCTAAGGACAGCAATAAGAAGAGTGAGCGTAATAATTCCAAGCAGAACCAGTGCAACACCGGCAGCAAAAATTAATGTAATGAGTTTTTTAGGAGAAACTTTTCCTTCTTTTTTAATCTGAAGGAGTGATTTAAACTTTTGGTGAATGTCTTTCATCAGATACGAATGTTAATGAGTATCCGGCGAGCGAAAATGCTATCGCGAGCCCGAGCGTGAGCCCGTCTCGATGGGCGAACTCCATTGTAAAAAACGCCTTACAAGTTTATATTATAAGGCCTTTGTAGGCAAATTTTATTCGTTCATAAATGAGTCCTCATCAAGAACCTGAGCTAAATTAACTGGTCTTTGACTTTGAACCAAATTACCATTTGCATCACGTCCCTTTACAACAACAAGGCGTATTGAATCCGCGTCTTCAATTGCAGTATGAGAATCACCGGCATAAGCTGGATCAATAAATGTACTTTCTTCACGTTCACCAACTGCAATTGGATAAGAATCTGAATATATTATATTCCCATCCTGATCAATTAAATTAATACTTGTGTCTGTTAAAGGTTCATTTAAATCTAAAAAAACTTTTACACCCGTCATTTCAATTTTTCCAGTTTCTTCATCTCTGGCAGTAAGGATTTGAAGCCCTAATCCAAAATCTGCAGTAACTTCTGGTGCTTTTACAACTTGTGGTTCAACAGCACAATTAGATAAAGCAGCTGGCGTTGCAATGCCTGCAACAATACCCATAACTAACATATGCTCATTAACAAAACTCCTTAGATTATCTAAGAATGTCAAATCTTGCAGTTCTGTCGTTTCTTGTCTTTTCTCTGCAGTTTCCGATCTTTGTTCTACTTCATTGAAACCCATAATTATTGATATTAGGTTCAAGTATTCATATTTTCCTTTATTACACAAAATTGTCAATAGAGAATTGTTGTTACTTAATGCCAACAAGGACCCTGAAGTCGCAATATCACTGACAAGCGACTTGACTTCTTATTTGAAATATTGCCTTGTAATATGTTCAAAAATCATTATAATCTATATCCTAAATCAAATTTGATCCTTAACACTTAAGTAAACGTTTTTGGAGTTAGAATACGTCTTGTAATCACCCCCTTATCACGATTACAGTTCGTAGCTAACTCTTAAGCGGAACCTCAGGAACTCAACCCAGACACTACTGGAGGACTGTCGCATGCGACTTTTCATAACAGCAGCTGTATGGGGGTTCCTCACTCTTTATTCCGCCAACGCAGTTGGCAACCCAGCGGACGATGACGATCTCGACTCTTGCGTAGAGTCGCTAGGTGGAGATTTGTACTTGATGTCCAATCCGAAAGGTGCGGAAACCGATTGTCTTTTTGTGGCAAACGAACCAGGTACATTCATTAGGTTGAGAGAGGGAGAGATGATCGTATCACGTGATACGGGAATTCTGATGCACGGAACCGCACGCATCTACACAGCCGGAATCCCGTATTCAATCATTGGAAGCCAAGCTCACCTTATAATTCCTGACAACGTAGTGGACGTCATTGTAGAAGGTAAAATGACGTACATCCTCTCGAAAGAGGGTTGCACAAGCGTAACAGGATGTTATGAGGATGAAGAGCGAAGCAAATCCTACTTCCTTGAACAGGAAGACCTTCTCGTACTGTCTCAGAGTGGCGCGTTGGTTGCGTGGGAAGATGCAGATGGAGAAAGCCGTATAGACGGAGGATGCGCACAAGCTCATTCAAAGAGCGCTAGAGGTTTCTTATGGTTCCTTCTATTCATGGTTGTATCGCTTAGGTTGAGGCGACGAGCCCACAAGGGTTAGTCGACCAAAAACCGGGCCATTGCTAATTGATTAGTATTATTTACTCTCTGGGTTAGGGGTTTCATGTGAAATCCAGAGAGTTCTTTTTTATTTACCTCTAATTACACCACCAAGATTTTCAAGATTTCTAAAAATCTTCTTTTGAACTTTTGCCATTTCTTCATCAGTCAAAGTCCTATCTTCTGCTTGCAATAGCACTCTAAACGCAAGCGCTTTTTTGTCGTCTTCAATATTTTCACCTTGATATATATCAAATAATTTTACTCGTTCGATTAATTTTGGATCAGCTTCGCGAATCTTTTTTTCAATTTCAGCAACTTTTCGTTCACGTGGCAAAACAACGGAAATGTCGATATCTAAACCTTGGAATTTTGGAATAGGTTTATATTTAACAAAATCCAATTCCATTGCTGCTAACTTTGTAAAATTAATTTCAAAACCGGCAACTTTGGCTTCAATATCCCAATTCTTCAAAACCTGAGGATGAATTTCGCCAACATATCCAACTACTTCTTCACCAACTTTAATTGATGCAATTCGTGAAGAATGAACAAAAGGCCGTGGATCGTCTGGAAGTTCAAATTCAATATCACTCCCTAAAAAATCCTGCAAAAATCCTTCAACAATTGCCTTTGCTTCATAAAAAATCTCGCCTTTAGATTTCTTTGGTAACACAACCATTCCACCAAATATTTTATCTTCAATTGGGAAGAATTTTCCTTCTTCAATATAAGTTCGTCCAACTTCAAATAATCTAAATCCATCAAAATATCTCAAATTATCAGCAACATTTTTTAATAAATTCGGCACAAGCGAAACCCTTAAATGCGTCTGATCGCTCGATAAAAAGTTATCTAACAACACATGATTATCCTCTACCATAAGACATTTGCGAAGTTCATCTTTTCCATAAAAAGAGTAATTATAAACCTCGCTCATTCCATGTTCATGAGCAAGCATTTGCCGTGCTTTATGTTTTAAAGTTCGCTCAACATTTGGCATCGGAGCAGTTATCGGAAGCTCCGGCATTGTCTCCGGCACATTCTCATATCCATACATCCGAACAATTTCTTCAACTAAATCGTCCTCTATATCAACATCTTTTGTTGCACGCCATGTTGGCACAGTCACATCCAAAACCTTACCTTTTCCTGAAACTTTAAATTGAAGAGATTCAAGTATTTTTTTACATTCATTTGACGAAATCTCAACTCCTATTTTTGATGAAGCCGCCTCTGTATCAAATTTAACTTTCAACTCTTCTGGCAGCCCTTTATTGACATCATTGATTGGTCCTGCAATTTCTGCATCAGGACAAAGTTGTAAGATTAATTCACAAGTTCGCTTAATTGCAGTTTCAGCCAAAACAGGATCGAGAGCTTTTTCAAATCGTTGAACTGCTTCTGTTCGAAGCCCAAGTTTTGTTGAAGTTGTTCTAATATTTTGAGCATTAAAATTCGCTGATTCAATAATAATTTCCGTAGTCCCTTCTTGGATTTCACTGTTTTCACCTCCCATAACACCAGCTAAAGCAACTGGCTTTTTATGATCAGCAATAACTAACATCGTGTCGTCGAGTTTTCTTTCTTCTCCATCTAAAGTTGTAATTTTTTCACCTTTGTTTGCTCTTCTTACCACAATCCCACCGTTAATAAATGATCGATCAAAAGCATGAAGAGGCTGTCCAAGTTCCGCCATCACATAATTCGTGATATCAACTATATTTGAAATTGGACGATGCCCAACTGCAATAAGCCGGTCTTGAAGCCATTTTGGAGACTCTTCAACTTTTATATTTTTAACAATCACGCCACAATATCTTGGACATAATTCATAATCCTCAATTTTAATATCAATCTGATCTCCTTTTGAAGGGAAACCAAGATCAAGATTAAATTCCTGTAGCTTTTTTCCATAAATTGCTGCAAATTCACGGGCAATTCCATAATGCCCCCATAAATCAGGACGATGAGTTAACGATTTATTATCTACTTCAATTACAACATCATCAGTTCCATAAATTTCTGCCAAAGGCTGCCCCGGCTTAACATCCATTTCAGTCATATCAACAATGTGATCACCTGTTGGAGCAAGACCAATCTCTTCACCTGCACAAATCATCCCAAAACTTTCAACTCCTCTTAATTTCACAGAATCTAATTGAACAGGATCCCCTTCTCCATGCCATTTAACCCATGAACCAACTTTCGCAACAGGAACCATCATTCCTTCAAATAAATTCACTCCTCCGCAAACAATCTGAACTTTTTCATCACCTAAATCAACCATACAAACTTGTAATTTATCTGCATTCGGATGTTTCTCTAATTTCTCAACTTTTCCAACAACCATATCGTTATAAACTTTCGACAAATCTTCAAATCCTTCAATTTCTGCAGTTCTAACAGTGAACAAATCACCTAATTCCTGCGGATCTAATTTAGGATCCAAATCAACAAAATCTTTTATCCAATTTAACGATATATACATTTTTTAAGTTAGTGATTAATACGTGCACCCTGACAATGATGCCAATTTGTCTAAATCAGTATTCCCTGCTTGTCGCGTACCATCAGCAAAAACCCATACCGGAACTGCAGTAATATCAGCATCTTTGCATTCCTGAGCCCAACCATCACCATCTGCGCATTCAACATGATCGATATATTCTAAACCATCTTCAAATGCTTCTTTTTGTCTTTGACAATGACCACACCATTCAGCTGTATATAATTTTGCGCCATTTTCAGTAAGACATTTTGCTAAAATAATTTCTTTTGATTCTGAATCTGCCGTTGCATCTTCAGCAACCTCTTCAACAATGGGATCTTCAACAGCAACCTCTTCAACAATGGGATCTTCAACAACAACCTCTTCATCTACTGGTGCTTGAAACCAGTTACATCCTACTAATAAAAACATTGAAATTATTGAGATAATAGCTAATTTTTTCATATTAAAATTGGTTAACAAATCTAAGGTCGCCACTTAAATTGTGGCGTATATCATCGATGCCATGTCGCATCATTACTAAACGAGTCAGACCAAATCCAAATGCCCAACCCTGCCATTTTTTTGGATCAATTCCTCCGGCTTTTAAAACATTTTCATGGACCATGCCAGCTCCCATAAATTCTACCCATCCGGTTTTTTTGCATACTCTACAGCCCTTGCCTTCGCAAATTAAACAGCTGAAATCAACTTCCAATCCTGGCTCCACAAACGGAAAATATCCAGGTCTAATTCTTACTTTCACTTCTCTACCAAATAATTTCGAAAGGAATTGTTTAAGCACACCTTTAAGATGTGAAATCGAAATATGTTTATCTATCATAAGTCCTTCAACCTGATAAAAAGTTGTATCGTGAGACGCATCAGTTGCTTCATATCTAAAAGTTCTACCAGGAACAATCATTCTAAGCGGCGCTCCAAACTCCTCCATTGTTCGAACCTGAACAGGGGAAGTATGTGTTCTTAAAACCATTCTACCGTGTTTTTTGTCTTCTTTATTTTTAATAAAAAAAGTATCTTGCATGTCGCGAGCCGGATGCCACGCAGGGATATTCAGACCTTCAAAATTATAATATTCTGATTCTGCTTCAGGGCCGTCTTTAATCATAAAACCCATACTTGTAAAAATATCCTCAACTTCTTTTTGCACTTGGCTTAGCGGATGAATGTGACCTTTTTGACGATCAGGACCAGGAGCTGTCACATCAAAAGTTGGATCTTCTAATTGAGCATTAAGTGCCTTTGATTCAATTTTCTGCTTTTTAGCTGCGATTGCCTGCTCGAGTTCATTTTTGATTTCATTGGATAGCTTTCCGATTACCGGCTTCTCATTGTCGTTGAGATCCTTTACTCCTCTAAGGATATTTGTGAGTTCGCCTTTCCTTCCAATAAATTTAACTTCTACTTCCTGCAGTTGTTCTGTGTCTGTAGCTTTTGCGATTGCATCAAGGCATTCTCTCTTTAATTTTTCCAGTTGTGGGATCATGTTTGTTCAATTTAGATTCGCTTCATAATTTAGAGGTTTTTAGCATGATTTGCAAGGGGTCAAAGAAAGGACTTTCTCTCACAAAGTGGAAGAAACGCAGTTTGACATAATTACCATTGATTTATATACTCTGAATCCTATTTAAATTGAAAAGCCGCATTTGCTAGCTTTTATGGTTTGAATGTGATCATGAACAACAGGAGGAAAAGGGAAAATGAAACCGCGAGATTACCATTTTACGGTTCAGGGTGTGTGTAAAAAATGCTATCGGCGTTTGGACAAAAATGCATCAAAGTGCGATTGCAAAGGCCAAGTCGTTCAACAGCTATGCATTCAAGAAATAGCAACGCTAGAGCTCATCACTCCTGTGGACCTAATGTCTGAAGACCAGCTGACGCGCATGATGAAAAGCCACTTTGTGAAGCGCACAAACAAGCGCCTCAGCGGCCTCGAGACTACTCTGCGCATGCACCCAACGTGGTTCTGGAATATCATGTTCCGATACCCAAGCTGGAATGCTGCCAAAAAGCATGCACGCAGCTTAAGTTAACCCCACCGTCGCCTTTGAGCGACACTCTTTCCTCCTCGACCCCTATCTTGTTGTCCCAGCCTCCGCGCAATTTCTGCGCAAACGCTACGCATACTGCATTCAACAACAAGACAGGGGTCTTTTCTATATAAAAAAAGCCGATCTATTACGGATCGGCTTTTATCATTTGATTTCTAATCAATCAAAATTATCTAACTGCATCTTTTAAAGATTTACCAGCTTTGAAAGCAGGCAATTTCATTGCAGGGATTTTGATTTTTTGACTTGGATTTCGTGGATTTACTCCAGTTCGAGCAGCTCTGTGTGAAACACGGAAAGTTCCGAAACCTGTGATTGTAACATTGTTACCTTTTTTAAGGCTTGCAGTGATTGCGTCTAGAACAGCTTCTAGTACTTCTCCAGCTGCTTTTTTTGTTACACCAGCTTTTGCAGCTGCGTCGTTTACAAGGTCTTGCTTTGTCATAGCAAAGAGTGTTAAGGATAAATAATTGAAATAGGTTTGAAATAGGAAAAAGCCCTAAGACGTGAGCATTATAGCTACTCCATATAAAGATGCAAGGTGATTTCATAAAATATGCCTCTTTTCTAAGCCAAAAATCATCCAAAAACGTCAAACAATGGCTAGGGTAAGCCAAAAAACTTTGACTTGCCTAATAATCCCTTTTATTTCCTTTTTATAAGCCAAAAACGCCCTCCGTCGTACGAGCTCAAAATATTATAAAGGTACAGAAAGGTTGCCACAGAGAAAAAATTTTTGACACAGCTCCCATTAAAGTGTTAACTAAAAAGATGTAATATCCTATCAAAAAGTTAACCTTATTATATATGAGCAAAAACCTGGTAATAGTCGAATCACCTGCAAAGGCGAAAACTATTGAACAATATTTAGGAAAAGATTTCACAGTAACTGCTTCAATGGGGCATGTCCGAGATCTCCCAAAATCTAAAATGGGGATTGATACTGAAAAGAACTTCGAACCTTCATATACCGTCCCCCAGGATAAGAAGAAAACAATCACCGAACTGAAGAAGAAGATCAAAGCTGATACTAAAATATGGATCGCTACCGATGAAGACCGAGAAGGAGAGGCTATTGGATGGCACCTATTAAAAGCCCTGAAAGTTGATCCAAAAAAACACGATATTAAAAGAATTGTTTTTCATGAAATTACAAAAAGCGCGATTTTAAAATCAATTGAAGAACCCCGGGAAATTAATCAGGACCTTGTAGATGCTCAACAGGCGCGTCGTATACTTGATCGCCTCGTTGGTTACGAACTCTCTCCTTTATTATGGAAGAAAATCAGATATGGACTTTCTGCTGGTCGTGTTCAATCAGTTGCTGTTCGTTTAATTGTTGAAAGAGAACGTGAGATTGATGCTTTTAAACCTGATGAATTCTGGAATGTTATTGGAACATTTAAAGGAGATGAAGGAAAAGCCTTTGATGCACAGTTAGCTAAAATCGATGGCGAAAAAGCTGTTGTTGACAATCAAAAAATATCAGACCAAATCCTAAAAGACTTGAAAGGTGCCGATTATAAAGTAACAAAAGTTGAAGAGAAGAAAGCAAAACGAAATCCGGCTGCTCCTTTTATAACATCAACCTTACAACAAGAAGCTTCAAGAAAACTTGGATTTTCAGTTAAAAAAACAATGGTGATTGCCCAGCAATTATACGAAGGTATTGAAACATCAGAAGGACATAAAGGACTTATCACTTATATGAGAACTGACTCGTTTAACCTTGCTGATGATGCTGTAAAACAAGCTCACAAAGTTATCGAAAGCGAATACGGTAAAGAATACGTTGCAGAAGAAGCGCGTGTATATAAGAAGAAAAAAGGTGCGCAAGAAGCTCATGAAGCAATTCGTCCAACAGACCTTGAATGGCTACCTGACTCTTTGAGCAAACAATTAAATAGAGATCAATTTAGGTTATACGAACTAATCTGGAAAAGAACGATTGCATGCCAAATGAAAACTGCGATTTTAAACCAGGTTAAAGCTGATATTGAGGCTCTGCAATATATGTTTAGAGCAACCGGTCAAACAATCGACTTTGCTGGTTTCATGAAAGTTTATGTTGAAGATGAGAATGAAGAAGATGATCCAAATGCAGAAAAAGATGACGAAAAGACAAAGAAGCATGAGAAATTCTTACCAAAACTTAAAGAAAGTGAGGATTTAGATTGTGAAAAACTTGATTCAACTCAACATTTTACTCAACCGCCTCACAGATACACTGAAGCCTCGCTTGTTAAAAAGCTTGAATCTGAAGGAATTGGACGACCGTCAACTTACGCTCCAACAATCTCAACAGTTCAAACTCGTGGATATATTGAAAAAATGGGGAAAGCCCTTAAACCAACAGATACCGGAGGTGTTGTAACTGACTTTCTGGTGAAATACTTTCCTGATATTGTTGATTATAAATTCACAGCTGAAATGGAAGAAGACCTCGATCTTGTTGCTCACGGCAAAAAAGAATGGGTGCCTTTAATTAAAGAATTTTATGTGCCATTCCACGAGAACATTGTGGATAAAGAAAAAACCGTAAACAAAGCAGATGTTGTTAATGAAGAATCTGACGAGAAGTGTGAAAAATGCGATTCACCAATGGTTATTAAATTAGGACGTTATGGGAAGTTTCTTTCGTGTTCGAATTATCCAGAATGTAAAAACGCGAAGCCTCTGCCTAAAAAAGAAGGTGAAGAAGAAACTGAACGAGAACAACCAAAGATTGATCCTGAATTAGAGGCAAAACTAAAAGGGAAAAAATGTGACAAATGTGGAAATCCAATGGAAATCAAAATCGGAAAATACGGACACTTCTTAGGATGCTCAAATTATCCTGAATGCAAAAACATTCAACCAATCGTTAAATTCAGCGGAGTAAAATGTCCTAAATGTAAAAAAGGACAATTAGTTGAAAGACGCGCACGCCGCACAGGCAAGGTCTTTCATGGCTGCAACCAATTCCCAAAATGCAAATTCGCAACCTGGGACAAACCTTTGGCAGATACATGTAAAAAGTGTAAAGGCATGATGGTTGAGAAAAAAGACGGCGAAACTTATTGCGTTGATTGTACAAAAGATAAGAAACCTGCGAAGAAAAAAGCTGCAAAGAAAAAATCATAAAGCCCCACAATGGACTTTGTCGGGCAATGGACTTTGTCGCTGCTACTTGCTTTTCTAAGCTAAAAATGGTAAAATAATATGAAAAATAAAAATAAAAAAACATGCCGACCGCTACAATTCCTTCAAATATAATTTCTCCAAAATCAAAATTCTTTTGCTTTAAATCATATTTTAAATTTCGTGCCTGGAAACAATTCGTTCAATGGTTAATCATTGGCGCGACTTCGGTCTTATTCTTAGGAACCTTTGCTGTAGCAGATGCTTATGCGGCTGCTACGGTTATTGATCTTGAAGGTGCAACTACAACTGTAGGAGTGCCAGACGAAACAACTTTAGATTTTGATGTAACACCAGGCGCAGGTTTTGACGCATATTCTGCTCGTCTTTATTTCAGCGGAAATATTGAAAATGGAAATCCTGATGACTTTGAATTAAAAGGATGGGTTTGGAACGAAAACTTCGGATGGATTAGCTTATATTGCGGTGCTGATGGAAAAAATCAAGGCATCAATTGTGGAAGTAGAGAATATGGAGTAAAAGTTGATTTATCAGGTGAAGGCAAAATGTATGGATGGGCATGGGGAGACAATATCGGATGGTTAAGTTTTAATTGTGATAGCGGAACAAACGATGGAATCACATGTGGAAGCACAGAATATGGTTCTTTTTTATCTATAGAAGTTGATTTAGGATTAGGTGAAGTTGAAGCCAAAGATTTAACACGCGAACCTATGGCGTGGAGCGATACGGTTGGTAAGTTTGCATTAAATGGCATAGAGTCGAAAATTCTTGATTTAATGATTAATGCAGGTGATGTTGAAGCTCCTTATGGAGTTTGGTCTAAAGTTGAAAATCCTGAAGGAAGCGATCCAAATGTCGTTCCAAAAAAAGCAGAAATGCCTGCTGCTGATGGAGTAGAAGGTTATGATTTATTTGTTAATGTTGCTGATATTTTAGGAAATCCAATTAATCCTGGATTCGTTACTATTAATACAGATTGGACTAATACAATCCAAAAAGATCAAACTAAAAACGATACAAGTGCTGGAAATCTAATTAATGATCCAGATAAATTTGAACCAGTAACAGGCCCTACAACAAGCGGCGGGGTTGGAACAGCTTTCCACCAAAAAATAACATCAATTGCTCCTACTTCTGAAGGAAATTGTTATGATCCTGAAAATGATGGATGCGATGTTTATTATGCAAAATTTGCTGAGGATACAATCCAGCCTCAACTACTTACGTATGAAGGCGGAGACGTAACAATCACTATTCCGGCTGTAGGAACTGTAGTAATTAATCCTTTACCAATTGT
>JAUVDZ010000122.1 GCA_030595015.1 Candidatus Peregrinibacteria bacterium
AAGGCGGTGGAGTTACCGGTGCAGGATCTGCCAGTGCCGGAGTTGGTGGCGAAGGCGGTGGAGTTACCGGTGCAGGATCTGCAGGTGGTGGCGTAGGCGGAGTTTGAGCCGCATCACCAGCCTGAGTATTTTCATCATTCATAATAAAAAATTTAATTCTAGAAAAGCGGCAACATTATAGCGATTTCCACTTAATTGAGCAACCCATAGAAGGGTATTGTTGATCGCCTACTTTTTTATCATTCATGAGTGCCTCTAAAGCATCATTTAATTCATGCATTGTAACCTTATCTTCATGTTGCCAATTGTCATCTAAACGTCCATGATAAGCCAATTCCTGATCTTTGTCATAAACATAAATATCAGGAGTACACTGTGCTTTATATATTTTAGCAACTTTTTGAGTTTCATCCCATAAATAATCAAAATTTAATCCCCAATCTTTTGCATAATCTTTCATCTTATCAAATCCATCTTCAGGATAGTTTTCACTATCATTTGCATTAATTCCAACAAACGCAATATCTTTAAATTTATCCTGCAATTTAATAAGTCGTTGAATCACACCCTGGACATAAGGACAATGATTACACATAAAAATTAAAACCAAAGCTTTTTTATCTTTATAACTATCAAGACTGTGATTCTGCCCATCAATTCCAGGAAGATCAAAATCAAAAGCCTCAATACCCAAAGGTATGTTCATAGATTCAAGAAGTACCATAATATTTAGTTAGGGAGTATATTAATCGGCTTTTTTTTCTTCTTAATATTAATTCGAATAAAAAGATAAAGCATAAATCCGAGTATCAAAAATATCAAAAACCAATATGCAAAAACCAAAGTTTCAATAGCTACCAACAAAAAGGCAACTCCTATACAACCCCCGATAAATGTCAAAATTCCCCACAAACCCAGCTCTGGCAAAATTTCTAAAAATGCAAGCATCGGCAACAAAAAGGCAACAATCCCTATTGATAACAAAAGCCAGGCAAAGAGTTTAAAAAACCACCAATCATTATGAACCATAGATTTCAATTCAGTTTCTAATTTTGTATTATCAAGGTTTGATATTGCAAAAATATTTCCATCCATCATTTCACCATTTACAGCTGTGCCAACAACAATCAAAGGAGTCTCTGCATCTATTCCATACATTGTTTGGCGATCTACATCAGATTCTTTTACATACTTTTCCTCAAGTTCAAAATACTGCTTTGAATATTCCGGAAAAACTTCAATTCCATGTAAACTAAAGTTGGCCCAAAGTTCATCTGTTCTTGTTACAACCCATTTATCTTCAATTTTTTCTTCCATAATTCTTTTAATAAATACCTGATTCTTTTCATAGTCAGGTATTTTAAGTTCAGTCCTTACTTCCGGGATTCCAGAAAGTTTCATCATACCATTCTCAGTACGAACAAACTCTTCTTCTTGAATTTCAGGAAGCCATCGAACTATATTTTTGTCATAAAAAAGACCTTCAGTGTAACCAAGCATTAAAAATGCGATAACTCCAATGAGCATACCAAGGATTAAAGTTTCGACACTTTGAGTGAATTTATTTTCAGCCATATTTTTAAGAGTTTAAAGATTTGCAGCTTCTGCAGCTATTTTTGATAATTCTGCACGAGTAATTGATCGATTAGGTTCAAATAAACCATCACCTACACCCTGAACAATATTTAATTCCTGAGCTCTGGCAATATATTTTGCATACCAGGTTTCAAGTTCAACATCATCAAATGGTTTTTCAGTAATTTCCGGGATTTCAGTATCAAGAATTGATAAAACAATTTTCACAGCTTCTGCTCTGGTTAAATCTCTTCTTGGGAATAATTGCCCATCATCACCTTCAACATATCCATCTTGATAAGCCTTACTTACAACATCACAAAACCAATCACCTACAACCATATCCGGGAAATATTCAGAATGACAACTCACTCCACCAATGTGAAACGCAAGCATCATAATTTTAATTGCCTCTGCTCGATTAACATTTCGATTTGGTTCAAAAAATCCTTCTCCATCACCTTGTACAACATTCATAACTCTTAATTTTTCAATATGATTAAAAGCCCAATGACCTTCAATATCAAGAAACTCATCAACAATTGGTTCTAAAACAGTATTCCAGGGTGCAAAAACTGCAATTACATCGTCACAAGCTTCAGTATCTAAAATTGTATAAGTACACATTTGATAATAAGTCACACCATGACCGGGATCTTCATCAATATAATCACGGGCATTTGTACCACGAATCAAAGATTCATCACGAGGGGTACTTGATTCTCGTGATTTAAAAAGTTCAAAATAGTCTAAATCAGTTTCTTCGGGATCCTCCCAATCAATTTCTAATACTCCAGTTGATGGAAACCTAGCATCTGCATCAACAGGGATCACGTCTTCATCGTTTGCAAATGCTGTTGGGATTAAAAGTGAAAAAACAAGAAAGAAAATTATGATTTTTTTCATATTAAGGAAAGTTAAATAGTTATCTTTATGATTATAACATTTTTTAGATTTTTTTTAAGAAAATTTTAAATAAGTCAGATATTATGTAGATATGCTTATAAAATTACTAAATTTTCTTTTTCCGGCAATCTGTATTAATTGCAGTACAGAAGACGAATTCTTGTGTGACAATTGTCTTGCTCAGATAAAAACCACATATCCAAAACCTTTTATCCCGTGCTCTTTTCACAAAAACCCTATTCTTCGTAAAGCAATTCATAAATTTAAATATTCATTTTATAAAGATCTGGCAAAACCTCTCAGCAAATTACTAAAACCACCACGCTCAGCAATAATTATCCCAATCCCGCTACATAACAAACGGTTATCTTTCAGAGGATTCAACCAATCAGAAGAACTTGCAAAAAATCTGCCAAATAAATCACTAAACTTACTTGTTCGTGTCAAAAAAACATCCTCACAAGCCAAACTCAGCAAATCCGAGAGACAAAAAAACATAAAAAACTCATTTGAGTTAAATTCAAAAATCGAGCTACCTCCAAAATCCTCAACTTTAATACTGCTAGACGATGTTTGCACAACTTTCTCTACAATGAACGAAGCTGCTTTAACTTTAAAGAAAAACGGGTATAATATAGTTCACGCGATGGCGCTCGCGTTTTCAGAATTAAAAAATCACAGATGAAAATTGGAATTGATGCATCCAGATATAACGTAAAAACAGGAACCGGAGTTGAGCTTTATTCAGTAAAGTTGATTCAGGGAATAATTGAACATTTTAAAAGAAATAGTGAGCATGAGATTATTTTGTACTCGCCGCGCAAATTAATGCTTTATAAAGCCAATAATATAGTGCATCGCATTATGCCATTTAAACGA
>JAUVDZ010000021.1 GCA_030595015.1 Candidatus Peregrinibacteria bacterium
TTGTTGGTACTCCAACAAACCATAGTTTTGGTGCTGTAGTGATTCTGATATTCATAATTTTGGGGTTAGAAAAATATACATGGCATAGGCCAATTTTAATGTTGAAAATTTTGTAATCGCTGCAAAGTCGCTAAAGCTAGCGACTATTAATAGAATCGCAGCAATGATGTGACGACTCCCTGAATTACAAGCTCCCCTTCAGGATAAATATCCTCGAAAGCTTTGTTTTCTGCGTGCAAATAAATTTTGCTACCGTCTTTTATATATCTTTTTACTGTATTTTGATTATCAACCAATGCAACAACTATATCAAAGTTTTTTGCTGGCTTCTTCCCATCAACAATTACAAGATCTCCATCATGAATTCCTGCATCAATCATACTTTCACCTCTAACTTTTAATATGAATGTAGATTTACCACCTTTTGATATATCAGGCCCAACATCATACCAACCTTCAATATATTCCTCACTATCTACAGGGCCTCCTGCTGGCACAAAACCCAGCAAAGGCAATTTTACAGTTTCACTTTCCAGGCGTTTTTTTACAGATTCAAATAATTTAATCCCGCGAGGAGTATCATCTTTTTTAATGTGCCCTTTTTCTTCAAGGGCTTTTAGATGTTTTAAAATACTGTTATCAGAACTAACTTCAAAATGTTCCCGCATTTCACGAATAGTTGGAGACTTACCATGTTTCAATTGATATTTTTCAATATATTTTAGAACTGCACCTTGTTTTTCTGTTAAAGCCTCCATATAAATAATTATTAGTGAGTGTATGCTCACATTATAGGTGAGGCCGCACTCACCGTCAAGAGAAAAAGTTTATTTTTGTTTTATTCGGCTAAAAGCCGGGCTCCAAAGGGCTCCGCTATCGCTACGCCCTATTCAAATTCAAAGATTTGTTTTCTCTTATAACTAAGTGCTAAAGCCGGCACTATATTATAAGGTCGATGAAGAACATTATTATGTTTCCTCACCCTGGTATTAAAATCAGAACTTAATTTTTCAATGTCAGCACGCATATCATTTATATCTTTTTTTAACTCCAGATAAATCGTATTTCGTCTAAGATCACCATTGATATCTCCAAGTTTAATTAATTCAGCAATTTTTCTACTTAAATCATGCTCTACAACCATTTTTTTCATTCCTGACTTAGTATTTTTTCCGGCACGTGCTCGCACATCAATTAACAAATTTACTTTATTTTTAAATTCATCATTATCGCTTATAAATCCTCGCATTGTTTCGATCAATAAAGGTAATAGATCCTGTCTATATTGCAGTTTATCTACAAGATTATACCAACGAATATTTATCTCATCGCGAAGTGTTCGAATATGAATAACTGATAGGCTGAAGGCAAAAATAGCCAGTATTATAACGCCGATGACAATGAATATAATATTTTCCACAGATACGAGTGTTAATGAGTATCTGGCGAGCGTAAGCGCGAGCCAAGTGTGAGTCTGCCCTGGGCAGACGAACTCCATATTCTTATTTTATCAAATGGTGCGACTTCCTTCAAATGTCGGTTCAATAAAAGGATGATTTTTATTTTCTTTTTTGACATTTTCAGTTTTTTTTCGATTTCTAAGCAGGCTTCCTCTTAGATATTCACTTTTTAACTGATTGATTTTACTAAAATGATAATCCGGATTTGGAATGTTGGTAAGCACTTTCGTGGTAGATGAAGACGAAAGTGTGAGCTCTAGATCGCCATATCTTAAAAAGTTTTGCAAAATCCCATTTTGTCTTTTTTGGATATCCTGTACTTTCGGCAAGTCAGTGGCATCTTTAGAGTCTTTTAAATATAATGATTTGTTAAGAACCACTACTCTGAAATTTGTTATAATTATTATCTCTAAAAAGTACCGGATAATTCTTAAAAAGAATTTGTGAAGAAAAAAAGTAAAAATGCCAACTATAACAATTGCAGCCACATTTATAAAAGGAGAATCCTGTGAAAAGAAGTTATAGATCCCTTTAAAATAAATCCCTGTTAAAATTAGAAGACTGAGTAAAACAATAAATCCTGCAAAATCTTTAATTAGAACAATCCAATGTTTACGGCAGAAACAACTTACAGCTTCAGATTTATGCTGTCCCTTAAAATGTTGATTTGTATGATCTACTTCTGCATTCATAAAGTAATGTAGTAAACAAATACTGTTGAGCTGACCGCTAATACAATTATAAGTGATATATAAGCCATTGCTATATATCTGAGTCTTAAGAATCCAAATAACATTGTGTATTTTGATTCGTCAAATCTATATTTGTTAATATATCTGTACAAAAGCTTTACGCTTATTAAGCAGTAAATTATAGAGATTACTCCAAGGATTGCAGTGATTAGCATTAAAGTCATACTTAAGTTGTTTAAATAACAAAAATAGCACTTTCGCTTTCAAAGCTTTCGAGAAGTAATCATATCCCTATTTATGGCTTTTCGTCAATGTATTCTTCAAGTATCTCTAGAATTTTTTCTGCAGCATTATTTGGGGTATGTTTTTTAGGATCTTTATTGAGTGCAAATAAAATTACTTCCTCGAGTTTTTCTGTAGTTAATTCTTCGTCAGCAATTATCCATGTATTTGAATGTGTTTTTTTATGAGCCTGCGCATTGATCGTTTGCTCTCCTCTTGATGCGGCTTTTGCAATTGGGATTAAGATTGATGGAAGCCCAAGTGCAGCGATTTCTGCAAGACTGTTTGCTCCTGCTCTTGAAATAACTACTCTTGAAATAGCATAAAGATCAGGAAGTTCTTTGTTGATGTATTCGTATGATTTGTATTGATCTGTGTTGTCCATTATTTTTTTTCCTTTTCCTGTAATGTGGATTATATTTGCATTTATATTTGGCAAAGCTTCAATAATTGCTTCATTTATATGTTTAGCTCCCTGGCTGCCTCCCATTACTAAAATTACAGGGAGATCATTTTTTAAACCACAAAATTTAAATCCACGATCTCTATCTCCTTTTGTTATAAATTCTCTTACTGGATTTCCTGTTACAACTTTTTTAATATTTCTTGGAAGTAAATCCTTGCTTTCAATATATGACATACAAATTACATCTGCTTTTTTTGAAGCTAACTTATTTGCGAGTCCGGGTAAGACATCGGATTCATGTAAAACAACTGGTATTTTAAGCAATTTAGCAGCATAAACTACAGGAATCCCAACATATCCACCTTTACTAAAAACAACGTTTGGTTTAAAGCCAAGCAATGCAAAATATGACTGTACAAATCCAATTGGTAATCTAAAAAAATCTACAAAATTTTTAAAACTAAAGTATCTTCGCAATTTTCCGGTTTGCACACCTTTAAATTTAACTCCTATTTCTGGAATCATCTTTGCTTCAGGTCCGCGGGATGATCCAATATAAAGAATTTTTATATCAGGATGTTTTTCCTTAAGCTTCTGTATTAGAGCGATATTGGGTGTTATATGGCCTGCTGTTCCCCCGCCCGTGAAAACGATGCGTGTCATAAGAAGTAGTATATTTAGAAATATTAATTAAAATTCCGAGTCCGATTAAAGTTGTTAAAATGGATGATCCGCCATAACTTATAAGTGGTAGCGTGATACCTGTTACAGGTAAAAGTCCTGTGTTCACTCCAATATTAATATATGCTTGCGCAACTATCCAGGTGGTTATTCCGGCGGCCAGCAACATTGAGAATCTGTCAGGGGCTGTATTGGCGATTCGAAAGCCACGATAAGCAATTATGCCGTATGCAATAACAACTAGCAGTATTCTTAAAAATCCTAATTCTTCTGCAGACGCAGCAAAAATAAAGTCATCTGAAGCTTGTGGAAGCCAGTATGATTTTTGAACTCCCTGCGTTAATCCTTTTCCCCAAAAGCCTCCACTACCAACTGCGATATTTGCTTGTTCGGATTGCCAGCAATAATCTTCAACGCAATCTTGATCTAAGCTTACGTATGCCACAAAACGCTCTCGTACATGGGTTACGTTTGCCACTACCATAATTGCGATTAAAAATGCAGCTAATCCTCCTAATGCCAAATGTCTGAATTTGGCTCCGGCAACAAAATAAACTGAAACCGCAGCAATTGTTAATACAAGAGTAGATCCTAAATCCGGTTGCAGAATCACCGGTAAAATCATGAGTCCGGCAATAACACAAAAGGGGATAAATCCATATTGAAAACTTTCAACATCTTTGGATTTTTCATCCATCCAGCGTGCGAGATAAAAGATCAGAGCCAATTTGGCAAACTCAGCAGGTTGAAAAGAAGTATTAAAAATCACAAGCCAACTTTTCGCAATAGTTCCAAATCCTTTTCCGGCAATTAGTACAAACAGTAAAAGTAGCAGGATAAAGCCAAAAAATGGTAATGCGATTCTACGCCAGAACTTATAAGGTATTTTTGCACATATAAGCAAAGCCACAATTCCGACAAAAACTCTTATTATATGATTTTTGAACAAAAGGTAACAATCAACGCCTGATTGTTCACAATTCGGATACAAAATGTCCGGTGCAGAAAGTTGAATCGATTTTGGAACACCAATACTCGTAATCATCACAACTCCAAATAAAAGGAGCGCGAGAGTCACTATTAGAAGCACTTTATCCGATTTTGTTTTTTGCATAAATCTGCGTAAAATTTACTATTATTTCGGGGATTCATACTACCTTAAACGCGATTGTCAGGCAATATGGGTTTCTTAGAGAAAAGCCTTTCTTAGAGAAAGTCCTTTCTCTACCCCTATGCTATAATCACCCCAATGAGCAAGCAATTTATAAAATTCGTAAGTTTATTTGTTATCGTAGCGTTCGTAACTTTTGCTTTGGACCGCGCGATTAAGGAAGTAGTGGTGAGATTTTTGACGCAAGATATTCACATTATTGAAGGATTTGTGCGAATAACATACAGTCAAAACCCTGGAGTTGCTTTTGGCTTGCAGATCCCGCAGATCGTACAATTGATTCTTGTACCAGCTTTAATTGTTGGTGGATTTCACCTCGTAACGCAGCATTTAAGACTTGATAGCGTGTTTGTTCAAATCACGGTTGGAGCAATTGCAGGAGGCGCAATTAGTAATTTTACAGACCGAATTTTACACTCATACGTAATTGATTATTTAGCAATTTGGTTCTGGCCGGTTTTCAACCTGGCCGACGCCGCTATAACTGTTGGAATCTTGCTTCTAGTGCTGTTTTATGGTAAAATAAAAAGAGTTTAAAATCATTTTACAAAACAAAATGGAACAAGAAAATCAACCTCCTCAATTTACTTTTCTTTCACTAATTACCAGAAGTATTGCTGGTTTAGTTGGTGGAGTTTTGGGATCAGTGGTTTTATTGATTATTTATATTTTAAGTGTTTCGATTGTTTCGCCGGTATTAAATCCGGTAGTTTCCGGATCAGCAGTTGAAAGTAGCGAAGTCAGCCCGTTATTTATATTTATTTTAATGGGAATGGTTTTTGCATCGACTTTGGCGGCAAATATAATTACTCCTTTATTGATTTCACTTACGCAAAGCGGAAAATATAAGAGAGTGACTACTTCATTATTTCAGATTTTCATTATAAATATCGTTGTTTTTGTGATTCTTGCACCGATTTATTTGTTTTCACAAGGACTTGGATTTGAATTTATGTCTTATGCAGCTGGGCTTCAAATCGCGTTTAGTGTTTTGGCTTCAGCATTAGTATTTGAAATTATTGCAAATTATAAATATGCTCTTTTGGGCGTTTATTCTACAATTTTTGCGGTTCTATTAGCGATCGCATTAAATATCATGGTTTACACAGTTGCAGGTAATGCAACTATCCTTTTATTTATTGCTCTTCCTCTTTTATGGGGAGGCGTAGGATTTATGTTTGGAGTTGTAGGCATGGTTTATCAATGGGTTGTACGAACATGGGGCGTTGATTATCTTTCAACTTTCCAGGATTATACAAAAGATTATGGAATTGCAGAAGCAGCTCAGGAAGCTCAACAAGAAGCTGTAGAAGCTGCAGCACCTCCTCCTGTTGATACAGAGGGCGTAGACTTTTTAAGAAAGGATGAAACTCCGCCACCCGAACAACCTCCAGCAGAACAACCGCCAGAACCTCCTACTCAAACCCCTCAGCAATAGCCTGTTCCATAACTTTACGAGGCGCTTTTTGTTGTGTCCAGAGTTCAAATGCAGCGTAGCCCTGATGTAAAAGCATCTGTTCCCCTGTGATTGTTCGCGCTTCGATTTCTTTGGCATCTTTTATGATTTGGGTTTCTTTAGGGGAATAAATCATTTCAAAAATCACCATATTTATATTTAATTTTTCTTTTGGGATTAATCGGACACCCTTCGGGTCATTTAAACCTGCTGAAGTTGCCTGAATAACTATGTCTGCTTCTCCAAAATCCTCTAAACTACCAAACTTACATTGAAATTCTTTAGCTAAATCGTGAGCATGATCAACAGTTCTATTTAAAATAGTGATAGAGCCTGCTTTGCCCTGCTTCATCGCATAAATTGCAGCACGAGCAGCTCCTCCGGCTCCTAAAATAACCACACGCTTACCTTCAATTGACTCAACTGCTTCAATCGGTTCTTTAATGCCAATCCAGTCCGTATTTTCGCCATGATACTTGCCATCTCTAAAATAAACACAATTAACTGCCCCGATTTCTTTACATGCAGGGTCAAGTTTATCCAAATAATGACCAATAACCTCTTTATGAGGAGTCGAAACACTCAATCCTTTTATCTGATTATCCCGCATCTCTATCATGAAACTCGACAGATCATCACCAGGAACATCAAAATATCTATACTCAGCATCAATACCGAGCTTTTGAAAAGCTGCATTATGAATAGCAGGTGATAAAGATTGGTGCGCAGGATGTGCGAGAATTCCGTAAATATCCATAACTTCATTTTAGCCTTATACCATTGAAAAACAAGTCAAAATCTGCTATAATAGTATGAAAATTAAACATAAAAAGTATGAAAAATAAAAAATCATTCGAAAATTTGTTCTTTCAATCTAAAATGGTTTTTTGGAAGGCAATTTCAGTAAAATCGATTAGTATTATAAGTAATGATATAGAAAAGGCAACAACTTCAAAGAAAATCACTAAAGCTGAAATTGAAGCAGACAGAAAAGCATTCAGAAAGGATGTTTCTGCAAAGAAACTGAGATTAAGTAAAATAGCTAATTCTTCAGATATTGAAGAGGTTGGTTTTAGAAAAATGTTAGAAAGATTAAGTGATACAAGTAATGAAATGTACTTTTTTGCAGCAGTTGAATGGTGTATTAAAAGTAGTTCAGCATTTTATGGGAAAAGAGAAAGAATCTTAGGAGCTTTAATTGGTAATGATGTTTTTTTAAAAAGTTCATCCGTTGGTACAATATTAAGATTTAGCCATTTGTTTAAACCTCGAAGAATCAAAATAATGCTAAAACAGACAAACATAAATATTAATTCTTCAATAAGAGGAATGAGAAGAATGGCGAAACCAGCACTTGCTAAGCTTTCATTTTTAATGCCGGATAGATTAAAAAGACGATTAATAGCTGAGGGTAATGCCAGAATTTCTAAATATATCAGAAAAGGACAGCGAAGCTCTATCTCTCCGGTAAAAATGACTAGTTTAGTTAAAAGCGCAAACTCTTATCAGAAAGTTGTTAATGTATTGAAGTTGTCACTTTCAGGTCAGTTTAAGAATGTCCCTGAAACTCCAACTACCACAGCGCAGAATCCGGTAAAAACTGTTCCATATACACCTGTAAAATCTTTTAAACATAAACCAAAAAGAATATGATGTGGCCATTAGTACAAACAGCATACGCACAGGTTAGCGGTTCAGCCGTAGCTGGTGAAACTGAAAGTCAATTACAGGGATTGTTCGATTTTTTTATTGTGAAAATCCCTTCGTTTATAGCTGCAATTATTGTTTTTATACTATTTTTTCTTTTGGCAAAAGCAATTAAAGGAATTGTTGAAAACAAGATGTCGCAGCAATTTGAAGAACATAAAGAAATGCAGATTTTGGCTGGTCGTACAGCAAGCACTACTACTTTAATTATAGGTTCAACAGTAGCACTTAATATTGCAGGAATCGATCTTACGGTTATTATCGCAGCTGTAGGTTTTGGAATTGGTTTTGCACTTAAAGATATCATTATTAACTTTTTAGCCGGAATTTTCACTCTGGCACAAAAGCAATATACAATCGGTGATTATATTCAGGTTGATGAGACTATCGGGCAGGTAAAAGAGATTCAGGCGCGTGCAACTATTTTGTATGCTTTGGATGGAACGCGTGTAATTGTTCCAAATGCTGAATTGTTCACAAAACAAGTTGTTAGCTATACATCAAATCCATTTAGAAGAATTGAAGTCGTAGTTGGAGTTGAATATGCAACTGATCTTAATTTAGCAACTAAAACGTGTTATGAAGCACTTAAACATACTGAAGGAATCCTAATCGAACCTAAGCCAGCTGTTATAGTCGACAAATTTAGCGACAGTGCAATCACTTTAATTATTAGAGGATGGGTTGAATCAAAAGGCCCTTGGCTTGCAATTCGAAGTGTTCTTACAGTTCAGATCAAGAAAGAATTCGATAAAGTTGGAATTAGTATTCCATTCCCTATTCGAACAGTTGTTTATGATAAAGATGCTAAGGCTGATAAAGAAAATTATCAAATTCCTAGATGGGTCCAAGATGAGCCAAAGCCAAAAGTTCAGCCTGCAGTCGCTCCTCAGCCGGTTGTAGCACCTGTGGCTCAATCACAATTGCAACCTGTTCCAGAAGCACCAGAAGTTAAACCTCGGGCGCAAGTTAGCCCCAAAGATCAACCTGGGACGGAGTTTTTGAAGCAGTAATTAGTCTTCATAAATTGAATGGACACCGATGTTCACAAACATTACCTTTCCATCTCCTTGGGGTTTAAAAATGAGTCTGTATTTTTTATTTATTGAAATACTCCACAATCCTTCAAGTTTTCCTTTTAATTTGTGAAGCCTTAAAGATGGATGAAAGGGATTCTCTCTAAGAAGTTTTTCTTTTTCTATTGCCTTTTTTTTGATTGCAGTAGGAATTTTCATAAATTGTTTACGAAATTTAGGTTCATATAGAATTTTTCTTATTATCATCATCATCATTTAGAAGATCTTCTAGGCTGTTTAGTTCGATTGCTCTCCCTTCGTCATAAGCTTGTTGTGCTTCTTCAGCCATCACAACCAGTTCATCTTCAGTTATCATTTGTTCTTCTAGTTCGACTGCATAAAGAATATATGCACTAACTGTTTTGTTGGCTTGTTTGGCTCGTTCTTCAATAGCTTTCTTTTTTTCAGGAGGTAAAGAAACGTTTAATATTGCTCTCATTTTTAGATACGGTTAATTGTATTACAATTGTATTACAGGTGGGTGGGGAAGTCAAGAGAGCGATGGCAGTATAACAATCACTTTTAAAATTATTCTAAAAAATTCTTAAAAAAATTAAGCACATTCCGCTATCGCTACGTCGTACTTAACCATCCGATTCGCTTCGTCACTTCGCCGTACGGGCTCTACCTGTTCAGTCAGTCGTTAACACTCCTTTTTCACAGCTAGATCTAGCATCATACGCATGTTTAAGCATAAAAAAAGCCCCTCCTAAGAGGGGACAAAAATGAATTCTATCTGCGCCAACAATAATTGATTGATGCAGAGAATTGTTTTGATTTTTGTTTTTCAATATGGAGACAGTCCCATATAGTTTTAGCACTGCTATGCTTTGGCACGAACCTAAGTTCTAAGTTTTTACTCCTGCCACGGAGCGTCCGTTAGTGTGGGATCTCAAGTACCCGAAGGTGACAAGGACCCACCAGACAAAGTTGAGCGGCCCAGTTAGTCAGATCTGAACCATCACAGAGCAGAATATCGAAGTATTTAAAGAGTATTTAATTACTCTGCATTTTCTGCTATGTTTGCTGCGAACCTAGTTGTCAAAGGGAGCTACTAAAAATTGATTCGGGGGTGGTATAATATAATCATCAATACCTTTACTATCTAATCTAACGTTTCATATAAGTATATAAAACTAGAGGGTAATAGTCAAAACATACACATGGACACAATTAAGATAACTCGTCTACCTATGGAGCTAATTCCTATCAAAACACGCATAATTAAGCCAAAAGATGATCTCGTGAAGTTGGTCTCAAAAACCCTGAAAAACAGTGATATTTTGGTGATTGCAAGCAAGGTTTTGGCATATTCTCAGGGTAGAGTGATGGATGCGAGCGATAAAGAATTTGATAAAATAGTTGAAAAAGAGGGGAAAAAGCTCTTTCCTACAAATTATTGCAACCTAACTTATAAAGACGGACACTTGATTCCCAATGCTGGAGTAGATAAATCAAACACTCCAAAAGGGCAAATCGTGCTTTGGCCAACCAATCCTTTTAAGGAAGCAGAACGACTTCAAAAAGAGCTCAAAGCTAAATTTAAAATTAAAAACCTTGGAATAATAGTATCTGACTCAACATGCGCCCCAATGCGAGTTGGAGTTCACGGCATATCTATCGGTCATTTTGGATTCGAAGGAATAGAAGACGTACGTCATACAAAGGATATATTTGGAAAACCGCTTAAAGTAACTCGTCGCAACCTTGCTGATTCGCTTGCAGATGCAGCTACAATCCTAATGGGAGAATCAAATGCTCAGGTGCCATTCGTGATAATCCGCAATGCTCCGGTTAAATTCACAAATAAAAAAATCAGAAGAGGCTACATTAGATTGAAATCTGATCTATATTACGGTATTTATAATAGTGCATTCAGGAAATTTCTAACGCGTTAGCAAATGTTCAAAATCGCAGTTTTAGCATCAACAAACGGAACTGATCTTCAAGCCATTATCGACGAAATGAAAGCTGGTAAAATGGAGGGGGTTGAGCTTGTTTTAGTTGCAAGTAATAAGGAATGCAAAGCAATTGAAAGAGCAAAAGAACAAGGATATAAGACGTTTGTGGCTCCGAAGCAAAATAGAGATTTAGAATTACGAAAAGCTTTATTAGATAAAAAGGTCGATTTGATTTGCTTGGTTGGATACATGCGAATTTTAGATGCTGATTTTGTGAAGGAATTTGAAGGAAAAATTATCAATGTTCATCCTGCGATTGATATGAAAAAGTATGCAGGTCCAGGTGCAATGAATTTGAATGTGCACAAAGCTGTTATTGAAAATGGCGAAAAAGAGAGTGGTTGTACGATTCATTATGTTACTGAAGGTGTTGATGAAGGTCCGGTTATTGCGCAGGCTGATGTTGTTGTTGAGCCTGATGAAACTCCGGAATCACTGAAAGACAAAGTCCAGGCACAGGAAAAACTTTTATATCCTGAAGTTATTAGGCGCTTTGCACGAGAGCTTCTCTAAGTTTTTTCAATAATTCAATTTTTTCTTTATCTGAGAAAGGATATACATTATCTTCACCACATAAGTTTAGCAATTTAACTTGCTCTTTTGTTACAAAAGTGATTGTGTCAGGATCTAATTTTCGCTCTAGGCAGGCCTCTATCAAGCTATCTATTCCTGTTTTGCTACAGAGGGTATGTTGTGCTTCCTGATTAAGAGCGACTTGATGATTTTCCTCTCCTTCAGGAGGTCTATAAACATAAGCTACAGGATATTTCAAGTTTGCTGGTTTATCATTTTCCATTGTTTGTGATTATAAAAATTTTTATCCATCAGCATGTCCAGTCTCAAGCCAATCAAGATCCACAAAACCTTTTTGTTCTTGCTGATCTCTTATAGTTACAGCAATCATTGCAGCAGTTTGCTCTACAGGCGCTTGTAGTTCAGGGGCAGTAGTAAGCTTAGTTTCATCTGTTGCATGATCGATATTGTGAGTAGGTCGAGGGAATTCAGGAATAGTCATAATTTAATTGTTAATTTGTT
>JAUVDZ010000011.1 GCA_030595015.1 Candidatus Peregrinibacteria bacterium
GTTCGGGGGACAGACTCCACTTAACATTGCCGCAGAACTTGAAGCGGCCGGTGTTAAGATACTTGGTACAACTGTCAAGAGCATCGATCTTGCAGAGGACCGCGAACTGTTTGCGGACGTGATCAGGAAACTGGATATACCTATGCCCGATCCCAGGATTGCCATTACATTGGATGAAGCACTGGATGCAGCCGCACGTATCGGATATCCGGTTATGGTCCGTCCTTCTTATGTGCTTGGTGGCAGGGGCATGGAGATTGTCTACGATGATGAAATGAATTTTTTGACACTTTTAGCTTCTTCAATTTCTCTTTCTAAAGCAGAAAAAAAGAGAATTGTTGATGCAATTCCAAAACTTAAACAATGGCAAATTGATGAATTAATGAATATCTTCACTGAAGAAAAAGAAAAATTTGCACAGCTTTCTAAAAAACACGTACCTCAATTAGAAAAACTTGCAAAACAGCATTATGAAGAATGGAGAGATATTGAAGTTGGAGAAGAACAACAATCAGCAAGCACAGAAGATGCTGCAAAAGCAGACGAAATTAGAAAGAATTTAGGACTTTAATTCATTGTCTAAGGTGATGTGGATAATTTCATTTACTTTGAAATTACCTTGTACACGTGTTTTGATGTAGTTTTTTGTGAATCCCACAGCAAAGCCGTTTTTTGAATTTTCTACTAAAATTTCTGCGTCATCTCCTTTATTTTTTTCATAAAAATCATGACGCATTTGTTTTTCAATTTCACTTAAAAATGCGCAACGCTTCTTTTTTACATCATCAGGAACCTGATCAACAAAATCTGCAGCAGCAGTGCCTTTTCGTATTGAATAGGGGAATATATGAATTTTACTAAATCCAATTTTTTTAACAAAATTTATTGTTTCAGTAAATAATCCTTCAGTCTCTCCAGAAAATCCAACAATAACATCAGTTGTAATACTTATTTTCGGCGAAGCTTCACGTAAACGGTTAACCAACGTGGCATAATCCTCGCTTAAATATCGTCGATTCATTGATTTTAATATCTTATCGCAACCTGATTGAAGTGAAATATGAAGATGAGGACAAAATCGCGGATTTTCAAATAATTTGAAGAATTTATTTGTAAAGTTTTGAGGCTCAATCGAACTTAAACGTAATCTTTTCACATCAGTTCTATCAAGGATTTGCTCAATAAGATCAGCAATATTTTTGCTATTATCATTATAAGCTCCAATATTAATTCCTGTTATAACTATCTCTTTATAACCTTTGTTAACAAGTTTCTGCACTTCCTCTAAAACTTCGTAGGCGGGCTTACTTTTCTCACGTCCACGAGCGTATGGAACAATACAATAAGAACAAAAATTATTACATCCATCCTGAATTTTAACCAAAGCACGCGTTCTATTTGGTGCGGCAGTTGAATGCTCACACCCATCTGCCATATTATCAACAAGTTTTTCAATTTCTTTACGTTCAGTAAAAACATGATCAACATTTTGTAGGTTTTTATAAGTTTTAGGATTTACATTCGATCCACATCCAAAAACAACAACAACTGCCTTAGGATATAATTTTTTTAAACCAGTGATAGCTTGCCTCGACTTTCTGTCAGCCACATGTGTAACAGTGCATGTATTCACAATAATCATATCTGCATCTTTAAAATCACAGACTCCAGCATCAACAACCATAGCTTTATCAGATAAATCTTCTTTCAATCTGTCAGATTCATATCGATTAGCCTTACACCCCATTGTTTTTATAACTATTTTCATGTGCGCATGCGATTAACTTGCCAGCAAACTCTACTACAATTATACTTTCATGTGAATATCATTTAAAAAACACCCCATGAAAAAATTTCTAGCACTAATCGCAATCACATTATTTGTTTTTGCAGGATGCACAACAGAAGAAATTACCCCGGTTGTTGAAGAAGATATTACTACGCCTGATGTGGTTGTTGAAGATGTTGATACTATTCCAACACCAGCATCAGCAGAGTATGAAAGGTTAAAAGAAGAAGAGGCTAAAGAAACTAGCCTAATTGATGCTGATAATGATTACTTAAACAAACTTGCAGAAGAACGAGAAATTACACTTTCAGATTGTGAAGATTTAAAAAGCGAAATTTCAAAAGCAGATTGCAAAGAAGCTTATGGTGATAACTAAATCCTACTGGTAACCAGAAGTTTCACCATCAGGATCAAAGCACATTGCAAAAACTCTAATTTTTTTTGAACCTACGCTGTAGCCGTAACACGTACTTAAAGTCATTTTAGTGCCCTGAATTGCTGTGTCTGTTCCTGCATAAGCAGAACATCCTATCAAATGATCTCCAGATTTACAGGCAACAGATCCAGAATAAACGGTATTTTCTAGACTTGTATAAGCTTTCCTATAATAACTACCAATAGCCTCATGTGATCTGATTGATCCAGTAACTGTCAAATCCCCGTCAATTTGAAACTTAACATCAGCACCACTACCTGAGGTAAAATCAATATATGGACTTTCTACACTAAGGTAACCGTCGTTAGTTCGTATTTGGATCATATTCACAGCGGTCGCAATGAGCATGTGTGCACCTCCGGGATAGGATCCTAATGCTACAAAAGTTGAATTAATCTCTAACTCTTCATCACCATCAGCATTGGCATCTACTTCAAATTTATTATTAATAAATATTTCTCCATCTTCATCAATTATTATATCTTCAGTTCCATCATCATCACCATCTATTGCTGTTGGTCCATTTACAACTAATCCGGAAAAATTTGGAACAACATCTGCTTCAGGTGGATCTGAAGTAGGTCCGGTTGTAGTTGTTGCAGGTGAAGTATAATTTAAAACGGCACTATTAAAGCTTGATACGTCAATATTTGGTGAAACAAACAAACCATTTGGAGGAGGCGTAGAAGACTCCGCACTACTAATAGGCGCCACCGCAGTAGCAACAACAACAGCTGATATAATTAGTCCAACTGCAAAGATTCTAAAAAGTTTCATGTCGAGGTTTATTTAGGGGTAAATCATCCCTAAATTTACCATACAGCCCATGCTATATCAACAAATATTTTTAAGACTTTGTAACTTTTAGCTTTATCTTCATCCTGAACCATTAATCTTACAAAGTATTCGCCTGGTATTTTGAAAGTGTAAAAACCTTTATTTGAAGTGAATAAAGTGGTGTCCCATTGGATGTCATCGTATCCGGTATAATCAAAATCCCATTTATATTTCAGCTTTGAATTATTTGGATCGTAAGAGTCAGAAGCATCAAATTCATAGCGACCATTATTGATATTTCGGACTTCAAAATCAGCAATCGGTTGTTTGTTCGGTTTAATCACAACAATTTTTCTATATAATGTTGTTTGGTTTTCAGGATCCCGCACTTCCATAATTACATTCTTTAAGCCTGGTTCTTTAAATTTATGTTTATAAAATCTGATTGAAGTGAATTTTGTATCCCAGGTTCCATCCCCATTAAAATCAAATCTATAATCTAATAAATTTGCCTTATATTGGCTGTCTGTAGACTTCCCAGTATCAATGTAAAAGATAGTTCCGGGAGTCCCGATTTTTGGTTTTATTTCAAAATATGCATGTGGAGGAGTGTTCTTAACAACTTCAATTTCAGCAAAAGCTTCTGAAACATTCCCTCCTTTATCTAAAATTTCAACACGTATAGTTTTTTTGCCTGGAGTATCGTAAACATGCGTAGCCAGCTTTGTTCTTTTATAATAAGTATCCATTTTTCCATCATTTTCAAAATCAAATCGAGCTTCTAAAAGGCTTCCCTGAGTTTCAGCATCTCTTGATCCATAAGCATCAAAAGTGAATTTAGTTGCAGTTGTTCCTGAATAATGATCAGTATTGCCGGAATCATTGCGAACTTTTAAAATCGCAGTTGGTGGAATGTCAGTTTCATCTTCCTGATAAGAATAAATAATTGTTTGTCCATCATCATCAGAAGGGATTGGAAGCATAGAAGTGCTATTTGCCAAAACTGTGCTCGAAAGTGCATAAATCAGCGTGATAACTGCAGCTGTTTGTAGGATTTTAGTCTCCATAAGGACATATAATATAACAACCCTCTCCTTGTGTCAACATTAAGCGCATGATATAATATATATGTAAATAAAAACAAAAAAATGAGGGAAAAGTATCGAAAATCAAACAAAAATTTAAAACTAAACAAAGATTTTGTTGATTTTGATATTCACGAATATGAGTTGAAAAATCTCAAAAATTTCGAGAATTATTTAAAAAAGAAACTTAAAAAGTATAAAACAAAGTTGAAAAATCATAATGTTTTTAGAGTGTCTAAAAGAATTGACAGATTAAGAGGTGATATTTTACACGACATCACTCTGGAACAAGAAAAATTGGATCAAATAAAATCAAACAAAACAAAGGCTAGGAGTTATTATATAAAAAGGATCAAAAAATTAGAAGGATTGATTAAAAGGATTGATACTGTAAAAGCAAAATTAAAAAAGAAATTTGATGCATTTTTAAAAAAGAATCCTAATTATTTTAAAAAACGATATGAAGATATAATTAGTTTTTTAGAAAAAGGTTTAAAAAGAATACAAAAAAATAGAAAAAAGATTTTAGCTAGTGCTAAAGTAGAACAAGATACAATCATCTTATTTTATAAGCTTTTGCTCGATAAGTTACGAAAAGGCCCTCAAAAAAATCCTGACAAATTCTAAAATTCCTCCAACACATGTATTTTAATGTTATCCGGCACAGTCGGAACATTTGGTGACCACGCGGGCCAACTTGAGATTTCAACTTTATTAATCGAAGGCAGTTGCTGAATGTAAGTTGAAGCTTCATCCACGCTCTTTCCTAAAATATGGTCTTTAATGTTATCGATTATTCTTCGGCCATTTTCACGGTCCGGGCTAATTTCAAATTGCTCGATTCCTTTGATTGTTGCAGTAACTTTTTGACGAGTTGGATTGTCTCCTTCTTCAATTGGCACCAACCGCAAGCTAATACTGTCCGAATCAATTTTAACTAATCGTTTTTCAGGACTCTTGCTTAAAGTTAGTTTATTTCTAAGTATTTCAACAAGCTCATTATAGTTGTATGCGATTCCCTTAACGTAAACTTCACCTGAAACTTCGAACGATTCAATCATTTGTCCTACCAGGCTTTCATCTACATATACCTGAACTTCACCTATATCAATTGCACCTGCTCCAGTTAATAATCCAAGTTGAATATTTTTTTCCTGATTCATTTTTAATACAGCTTTTTGAAGTTCTTCCTCAGCCAAATTAATTAATTCTGCTTCCATTTTACCTCGCGCTGCCTCAATGTCTTCTTCACTCACCATTTTGTAAGTGATTGTTTCTCCTCCTGTAAAGGCTGCAGTGTTTTCTGCATAGACTTTTTGTCTGTTTGCTTCTGAAAGTCCTGGCACAAAGAATTTAGTTGGCTCAATATTTCCCCGGTCTCCGATTATTTGCCCGTATGCATCGATTTCATCTGCAATTACGAATATTTCAAGTTTTCCTGGTTCGCTAAGGCTTGCTGCAGGCACTTTTATACTTTGTTGGATTCGGAATACGAGTCCATCTGCGTTTTGAAATCTTGTTTGTTCGATTAATGGCCATTCGTTTTTGCTTGTATTGAAAATCGTGATCTTCCCGGTTGCGTTTTTACCCTGAAATTTATTGCCTGTAGTAAAGTATTCAACTGTCTTACGAACTGTTGTTTCAGCAGGGAAGCTGGCAATTACATTCACAGGATGTGTATCTAAATATGATTGATTAGATGCTGCTTCAGCCAGTGTTACATTTGCTGAAGTCGAGATTGTGTTTGATTTAGGGCTAATTTTGATTGTCGCACTTGGAACAGCTATGTAAACAATTAAAATTAATAGTAAAACAGCTACAGTTATTAAAATTGTTAAAGCTTGTCTGTTCGGTGAAACTAATACGTATCTATTCTTTTCTTTTTTCTTTCTGGATTTTGCTCTTTGAACAGGAGTTAATTTTTTTACTGGGTTGTTTTTTTGTTTTTTGGTTCTTCGGATTAATTCTGCAATTGATATTTTTTTAGATTTTAATCTAGTTGGAGTGTCGTCCTCATAAGTGTTGATACTCGCTTCAAGTGGAGAGATTTTCATTTGGTCGTCCTGGAGCTTTCCTGATACAAGAGAAGGATGTTCACTTCCTTCTAATTTGTCGAAAACCTGGAATCCCGCTCTTTGAGCAAGTTGCATTCCATTGTGATCATTTGTGATTATATAAACATTTTTTTCAAGGTCTTCAGCTTTTCTTTTTAGAATTCTCAAATTTACAATACTTTGAAAAATAATTGATCTTTTAGGAACAACTATATATATATTTCGCATTTTATATTTTTTGAGCTTGTCGTAGATTCCAGTTATTTCATCATCTATCTCAGTAAATAACACTTTCTTTTTAGAAATAATCTTTTCTTTAAGTGCAGCTGCTTTAACAGGATCCTTTTCTTCAGAACTTATACTCCTTTTTTTTAATGCCGGTTTTTTAGGAGGTCTGCCGACCTTCTTTTTTGGTGGAATCATTAAATTTGCATTAAACGAACTATCTTTTTAAGGATTTTAGATAAAACTCTTTCTTCACCGATATATTCAAGTCCAAGATTAGCTATCGCCAGGGGAGTAATGTCTTGTTGATCTTTAAGCCTCTTAGTTTCATCTACCATATTACTTACCATTTTAGGTTTTATAAAGTTAATTACAGGTTTTTGTGAGAATGGAAGTTTTTTATACCATTCGCGAGTCTCTAAAACCTCTTTAATCTCAGGTAAATGCGATCCTCCTCCACATAACAATATTTTAAATGGAAGCACATCAAGTTCTTCAAATTCAGCTAAAGTAAGTGCAACTCCGGATAACCAAACTTCACAGTCACTTTTCATAGCCTGGCGTACAATTTTATGAGATTGTTTTTCTAATTTATCAGCAGAGTATGTAAGTTTGATATTTTCTGCTTCTTCAAAAGAAACATTCAATGATTGAGCAAGACGTTTTGTAAAAGTTCGTCCTCCCAGAGTGAACATTCGCGTTCCATCAACTGATCCATTTCTAACAATAGCAATATCTGTCGTTCCTCCTCCAATATCTATAAAGCAACCTGAGAAATTATTAGTTTCATCATTGCCAAGACACCTTGCAACCGCATAAGGCTCGGCTGTAATAGCCATGAGCTCTTTATTTAATTCAGCTGCAATAGTTTGCAAAGCTCCAAAATGAACAAGTGGTGCAAATGCATTAAAAATACTTATATCAACATCTTTTCCCTGAAATCCAATAGGATTCGAAACTTTATATCCATCAATCTGAACATCAACAATCGCTGCATTAACTAATTTAACATCGATTTCGTTGTAACCTGTTTCAAATGCTAAATCACCGCGCACCTTATCAAAAGCTTTCCATTGAATTTTATGAACGATATTTTTCAACTCACTAAGATCTATTTTCGTATTCGGCTCACGTCTCGTATAACTTAAAGTTGTAGTTGCGCCTTTTACAAGCTCACCTGCAATTCCAAGAATCATTTGGTCTGCAGAAACACCTGCCATTCGCTCAGCCTCTTTAATTGCTTTGTGACAATTCGTGATAACTCCACCAATGTCAGTAACGGCACCACTTTGCATATCAGAAAGACCCTGTTTTTGACGACCAACGCCAATCACACGTCCTTTTGTGCCTTCAGAAAGGCAAACCAAAGCCTTCACATATTCTGTACCGATATCAAGTGCGAGGTAAATGTTTTTACCTCCTTGAGATTTCCTTGAGAAAATTGCCATAGAAAAGCTAAATATAAAGCCCAATTATTTTAATGAAACAGGGGGTTTTGGTCAATAAATAATTCACTTAATTGCTACGATCCGTTTGACATATTACTTAAACCAATCTCCGGCTTCGTCAAAACTTACTTTCTTCAATTGTTTTTGCTCATATTTTTCAAATCCAAACTTAATAATTTCATCAATTAAGTCTGCATATTTTATCCCACTTGCTTCAAACATCTTCGGATACATTGAAATCGAAGTGAATCCTGGGAATGTATTGATTTCATTTATATAAATTTCACCTGTCGCTTTATCCAAAAAAGTATCACAACGCGACAATCCAGCTCCATCAATCAATTTATAAGCCTTTATACATTGCGCTTGAATAGTTTTTTCTAATTGAGGGTTGATATCAGCTGGCACTTTTGTAGTCGACTTTCCATCCACATATTTATCTTTATAATCATAAAACTCACCACCAACAATAACCTCGCCAACTCTCGACGCTTTTGGTTCATCATTCCCAAGAATTGAACATTCTAATTCACGAATATTTAAAGCTTTTTCAACTAAAATTCTATGATCAAATTCCAATGCAAATTCTATCGCTTTTTTTAATTCATCTTTCTTTTTCACTTTCGAAACTCCCACACTCGATCCCATATTTGATGGCTTAATAAAGACCGGAAGCTCAAGTTCAGTAAGCACACGATGCACTACTTCATCTGCGTTTTGATCCCAGGCATGTTTATTAAACCCAAGATATGGAATAACCGGAATTCCAGCCTCATCCAAAAGTGCCTTTGTTGTAAGTTTATCCATTCCAACTGAAGACGCGAGCACGCCGCAGCCTGTGTATGGAACATTCGCCATTTCGAAAAGACCCTGAATTGTTCCGTCTTCGCCAAAAGGTCCGTGAAGGGCAGGGAAGAAAATATCGACTTCTAATTTTTCGTATGTTCCGTCAGATTTTAAATTTATCAATTCTTTTGATCCCGATTTTGTGTTAAGCGTGACTTCTTCAAGTCCTGAGTAATCGTTGTTTTGAAATTGCTCAATTGCTTTTTCACCAGTAAGCCATTTTCCGTCTTTTGTTATTCCGATTGGGATTATTTCGTATTTATTTTTATCCATTGCTTCGATGATGTTTTTAGCTGAAACCACTGAGACTTCATGTTCGCCAGATCGTCCACCGAACACAACTGCAACTCTAGTTTTTGACATATTGATTTGGATTATTTGTGTATGGAAAATATATCAGAAATATCACTATCAGCAAAATTGCTTTAATTGGCTATTTATCGTATAATATGTAGATATAATATACTTATATGACAGAACAAGAAGGCACATTTAATGAAAGTCCTGCTGAACAGGCACAAAAATCTGAAGAAGAAGTTTTTTTTGAAGAAATGACAAATTTTGAAATACCTTTTGATAAAGAGTTAAATGAGAAGTATTTAGCAATGCAAAAGGAGTTTTTACGAATAAAACAACAAGGAATTACAAAAAAATCAGTTGCAGCTTATTTAAATAAAATTTTTGGATTAAAAGGGGACAAAATGATTATTATAGATGACATTAATAGTCTTGAGTTTGTTTTTCAAAGTGATTCTTTGATTCAATTACATACAAGATATGGGGAAAAGTACTGTCGTCCATATATAAGATTAAATCAAGCTGATGTACAAAAAATTGCATTAAAAATATCAGGTCATGCAGGTTCTGCTGGGATGAATATCTCACTGGCTGATGATACTAAATTGATAATTAGTTCAGGGCGACCAGATTTTGAATATCATGAGTTAAGACATTCAATAGATCTTCACCTAGATGAGCGCAGCGGTAGGGATAGAATTCTAGTAGAATTTATTGGATTTTTTGGCGATATTGTTAATCCACATGCAGTTAAACAAATAACTAAAGTTTATAATAGTAGTGGGAAGTTAACTAAAACTGAAGTCACAAGTAGATTAATAAAAGGAAGTATTAAGCAAATTCAACAAGTTTTAAGATTGCCAATGTATCGTGAGCAATGCGGAAAAGGAATGAGCGAAAAAGAATATAATGATGCAGTAGATCTAATTGCTTGGCATCTTCATAACTTATCGAAATTTTTCAATGAGGATGAACTTGATAGAATTTTATTCCACTGCAAAACAATTGACGATCTTTCGAGATTGCACGTAATAATGCTTAAAAAACGAAGAATATAGATTCAACCTTCAATCCATGATGTAATTATGCTAAAATCGAGCACACAATTAACAATATAATCATGGCATTCGATATATCCCGCCCTCAACCCCGTGCAGAAGTTACAGCTACTTTTTTCGGAAAAGTAATGTTCGCTTTTGCGCTTGCAATACTTGTTTCTACACTTGGCGTTTGGGTTGGGTTTACTTATTTGATTGAAACTTTTATCACAACTCCGTGGCTCATCTGGGTGGTTTTTGGACTCGAACTCGTATTAATTTTCACTAGTCGGAAATGGAGCACGATTAAACCTTTAAATTATTGGCTTTTTTCTGCGTTTGCTTTGCTGACTGGAATTACAATTACTCCACTTTTGCTTGTTGCAACTGAAATGGCAGGTACAGGAATTGTTCTAAAAGCATTGATTGCAACTGTGGCTATGTTTTCAGCTGCAGGAGCAATTGGATATACAACAAACCGTTCATTAGAAGGAATGCGGGGATTTTTGATCGTAGGATTAATCGGACTTTTAATTACAGGTATTTTAGGCATTTTTATCCCTTGGGGATCACAATTTGAGATGATTTATTCAGGAATTGGAGTTTTGATTTTTACTGGATTTGCAATGTATGATTTTCAGAAAATCAAAAGGTTTCCAGAAGATCGATATATTGATGCTGCGATTCATCTTTATTTAGATATATTTAATCTATTTATCTTTATTTTAAGATTATTAATGAGTATGCGAGACTAATGATTACATTTAAAGTTGGTAACCTTTTTAGACAGGAGCAGGGAACCAGTTATACATATGAGGTTGATGAGAAATGTGAGCTTGATCTGGGTAAAGATCATCCATCTAGATCGAACATAAAATTTAAAATCAACCTGATGAAAACAGAAGGTGGAATAAATGTTGACATTAAAGATTTAACACTTAGTTTAGGCTTTAAATGTGAACGATGCAATATCGATTACGACCAGGAAATCACAATACCAAAAACTGAACGTATGTATTATTTCGACAAGCAGGAAGCAGATGATCCGATGGATATTTTTTATGTAAATATGAAGGATTCGACCCTTACAATTGATGAATTTTTGAGGCAAGAAATTATCTTGCATTTTCCGTCGATTCCAGTACACTCTAATAGCTGTAAAGGGCTTTGCCCAAAGTGTGGAACGAATCTCAACGAAAAAAAATGCGACTGCACAAACGATGACAGCAATGACAATAAGCAATTAGCTATACTTAAAAAGTTATATCATGCCTAAACATCCGGTTCCCAAGAAGAAAACTGCTAAAGCTGCCAGTAAGAGCAGATACAGTACCTTCGAGAGGAGAACACGCCAGAAGCTTACAGATCGAGTAAATTTAGTTAAATGTCCTGATTGTGGTGCTACAAGACAAACTCATAATGTTTGTCCGGAATGTGGTAAATATAAAGGACGACAAGTTGTTGATCAACAAAAGAAGATCGATAAAATCACAAAAGTACAAGCGTAATTTGAAAATATGGCAAGTTATCGGCATCTAGCCCGAATTGCAGTAATGCAAACAATATTTGAATACGAATTTCTCCAGAATCTTGAAAAACCAAAGAAACTGGATACTAACTCTATGCTTGCTTATAATATCAAACAGCTTTCTTCTAAGATCAAAGAAACTGATTTTGCAAATCTGACTTTTGAAGGAGTTTTGAAGAATCTTAAAAAAATCCACAAGATTATTAGTGAGAATGCACCCGAATGGCCAGTTGATAAGATTGCTCCAGTTGATCGTGCTATACTTGAAATTGGCGTATATGAAATCGTGTATTCCGATGATGTGCCACCTGTTGTTGCAATTAATGAAGCAATTGAAATAGCAAAAGTATATGGAGACACAAATTCACCAAAATTTATAAACGGAGTATTAAGCTCTGTAATGACTAAACATCAAAAAAATGACAGCAAATAGATACGGAGAATTAGAAAAATTTATAGGAATTACTTTTACAGATAAAGATTTGTTAGATCATGCTTTTATTCATAAATCATATATGAATGAATATAAAGGTGATGATAAATCTGACAATGAACGTCTTGAGTTTTTAGGAGACGCAGTTCTTGAACTTACTGTTACTGAGCATCTTTTTAAAACTTATCCAAAACAATCTGAAGGTGTGCTTACTAACTGGCGTTCTGCCTTGGTTAAAGGTAAACATTTGGCGAAAGTTGCTGATGATTTAAAACTTGGAACTTATTTATATTTGAGCAAAGGGGAAGAAAAATCAGGTGGTCGAAAGAAAAATTATATTCTGGCTAATACAGTAGAAGCTTTAATTGGTGCAATGTATCTTGATAAAGGATATCGCGTTACTCATGATTTTATTTGTAATTTTATTTTAGTAAAATTAGAGAAGATTTTAGAAGAAGGGCTTCACATTGATGCAAAATCTCATTTTCAGGAATTGTCTCAGGATGAATTTGATATTACTCCTGAATATAGATTAGTTAAGGAGTATGGGCCAGATCATTCAAAACGATTTATAATGGCGGCTTATCATAATGATAAAAAAGTTGCTGAAGGAGATGGTAGTAGCAAACAAAAGGCTGAGGAAGCAGCAGCACGTGAAGCATTAATTCAAGTCGAATGGAAGAACGATCCAAAACAATAAATGAAAAATCATGTGGAATTCTTATCTTGCACGATGAGGATTTTTTGCTTTTGCATTATCCGCAAGGGCATTGGGATTTTGTAAAAGGTCATGTTGAACCTGAAGAAAAAGAGCTCGAAACTGCCTTGCGCGAACTTGAAGAAGAAAGTGGAATTTCAAAAGTTGATATTGTTGATGGGTTTCGGGAAGAAATGCATTATTTTTTTAAACATGAAGGGCAGTTGATTTCAAAGACTGTTGTTTATTTTTTAGGAAAAGTTGGAGATAAAGAAGTTGAAATTTCTCATGAGCACCAAAACTTCGATTGGCTGCCATTTAAAGAGGCTAAAGAGAGGTTAACTTTTAAAAATGCAAAGGAAATTTTAGAAAAAGCGTATAATTTCCTTGTGTAAGGCGTTATAGTTTTTGTATATTGAATACATTACTATTTACTTAATTTTTAATATAAATATGAAAAATTCCTCTTCTAGCAGACCCGACTTACTCATTTGTCCTTTATTTGAAGACAAAAAATCAAACATTTCTTATGAAAAAAAGATTAGTGAATTTTTGGCTCCAGATTTTAAAGGTAAAGCAGGCGAAATTTTAATCGTTCCAATGAACGCATTAGATTTAAAAAAATATCCAAAACATCCAAAGCAATTAGTTTTTGTAGGATTAGGGAAAAAAGCAAAATTAGAAGGACCGGATCTTCGAAACTCTTTTGCTGGAATTTCTAAAAAGTTAGCAAGTGAAAAATATAATAAACTTGGAATTCAATGGCATGCTTCATTGAATGAATATTTAACTGAAATTTTAGAAGGTTTATTGTTAGCAAATCATCATGTTGCAAAATATAAGACAGGAAAAGCACTGAAGAAAGCGAACGGCAAATTATTTACTGATATTATGATTATTGGTAAAAATCATCCAAAATCATTTAAAAAGGATATAGCAAGAATAATGAATACAGTTGAAGCTGTTCATTATGTTAGGGATATAGTTACTGGTCCACCAAATATTGTGACTGTTGATTATTGTGCGAATGAAGCTAAAAAGATCGCGAAAGGAGCAGGGATTTCTGTGAAAGTTTATGATAAAGCATGGATTACAAAGAATAAAATGGGTGCACTTTTAGGAGTGAATGCAGGTTCATCTCCAAAAAAAGGTGCAAAATTGGTTGTTTTAGATTACAAGCCAACAGGAAAGTATAAAAAAGATCCGATTTTAGTGGTTGGAAAAGGTTTAATTTTTGATTCAGGAGGATACAATATTAAACCAACAAGACATATTGAAGACATGCAGCAGGATATGGCTGGCGGAGCTACTGTTCTTGGATTATTTAAAACTTTGAAGCAATTAAATGTAAAACGTCGAGTTATTGGAATCATTCCTTTAACTGAAAATATGATTGATGCTGATGCACAGCGTCCAAGCGATATCGTTACTGCTTATAACGGAAAAACTATTGAAATCAGAAACACTGACGCAGAAGGTCGTCTAATTTTAGCTGATGCTTTAGCTTATGGTACAAAAACATTCAAACCAGAATACACAATCGATCTTGCAACTTTAACAGGTGCATGTGTTGTTGCCCTTGGTGATAGATATGCCGCAGTTATGGGAAATGATAAAAAACTTACAGAAAAATTAATAGCAGCTGGTGATAAAACTGATGAACTTTTATGGGAGCTTCCAATCCACAAAGATTTCAAGGAATCTATGAAAGGAATCATTGGCGACATTCGAAATGCTGATAACGGAACAAGCTACATGGCAGGTGCATCAAAAGCTGGTGCATTTTTAGAATTCTTTGTAGGTAAATCTAAATGGGCGCATCTTGATATCGCAGGAACAGCTTATGTATCAAAGCCAAAAGCACACGAAAGCCAATATGGAACCGGTTACGGCGTTAGGCTTCTTGGAGAATTTATGCGAGGGTTGTAATTTTTGCGCGAACTTGTGCTAAAAGTTTATCTGCATCTGCAGGGTTTTTAGGTTTTTCTTTGCCAAATCCACCTTCAATCGAAGGTCTTGCACAACTGCCAGAACCCCAAACCGCGGCTTCTTCGGTAATATTAGCCACGCCTGCTCCTAAAAATTCGGGATTACGATCACTGTGTTCACGGATCCAGTTAGATATAGTCATTTTGTGACCTAATCTAAAGGGAAATAAGATTAATATTTTTTTAGCTGTTTCATCAGCGATTTTTAAAACAGCAAATTTCATTTCACAATTAAATAATTCATGTTCTCCTAGTTTGCCAAATTCAGGAAATTCTAACTTCATAAAATACTGTTAAACAATAGTTGTTTATAATGTCATTTAACAATTTACATTACACACTTAAATTTGTAAGCTCCTCCGGTGCATCATCCGCATATTCAATATTCGGCCCTTGTTCTACAATGATGCCTTTTGATTTGAGAATATCCCAATTTGGCAAAACGTCTGGGTAACCTTCCTGAAAAACAACGCGCTTGATGCCTGATTCTGCGATTAGACTTGAGCAAACTCGGCATGGGTACTTTGTGCAGTAAATAGTAGCGCCATCAATACTGAGGCCATTTTTGGCACAAAGGGCGAGGCACCATTGTTCTGCACAGATTCCATAGCAGACTTCACGTTCGTGGCCTGATTTTATGTTTTTAATGTTTCTGATGCATCCGATTTCTGTGCATGGAGTTTCCGGATGCCAATCATTTGTATGGCAAATAAGCATTTTCCCGTCTTTTACAATTGCTGCAGCAATTTTTGCACGAAGGCAGTTTGCGCTGGGTTCCTGTTTATCGATTTCTTCGAGAAATTTTTTATCTTCTTCTGTTATTGCCATTTGGATTTTGATTACGTTAATAGGAGTTCGCCATTAAGGCTCACGTGTCACGCTCGCGATAATGCACTTCGTCGTACTTAACCATCCGATTCGCTACGCTCATACGCATGTTTAAGCATTTTCGTTCGCGGGAGACTCGCAGGACTCGTCTCTAGCATAAGTATAGCATTAGTCCTCGATTCTCCAAACTTCTTCTGTGACTATTTTCCCTGGAATTGTAAAGCCAGCAGCCTTTTTATGGCCACCTCCACCAAACTTTGTACTAAGCTCAGAAGCGTCCATTCCACCTTCATTAGTTCGAATCGATCCCTGTACGTTTCCTTTCATATCTTCAGACAAAAGCATACTCATTTTGCAATTTGGAACAGAATTTAAATAATTAATAACTCCAGATAAGTCTTTAGGAGTTGCCTGCGTTTCTTCAAATTCATTAGTTGTGATTT
Source organism: Candidatus Peregrinibacteria bacterium (assembly GCA_030595015.1). Classification (GTDB taxonomy): domain Bacteria; phylum Patescibacteriota; class Gracilibacteria; order UBA1369; family PNNO01; genus JAUVDZ01. The sequence continues at coordinate 15,912 of JAUVDZ010000011.1, forward strand.
TAGAAACAATTGTGCCTTTTTCATTAACTTTAATATTCGATAAAACTTTCCCCCATAATTTTAATTGCTCAACAGTTTTTGTTTTAAACATATGCTTAACTATTTCATTGGATTTCGCTCCGCATTGCATTAAATCAGAAGCAATCTCATAAACTCTGGTAGTTGTGTTTGTGTGCATAAAGCAGCCAGTATCGCAGTATATGCCTGCCAGCAGATTAGTTGCCATTCCAGGAAGAATTGGTATCTGCAAATACTTTAAAAATTCATAAATAATCATAGTAGTTGATGCTGCATTCGGATCAACCATATTTAAATCACCATAATTATTATTTGAAGCATGATGATCAATATTTATTAATTGGATTTTCTTTTTAAAAAATTCAGGTTTTGTTTCAGGATATTTCATTTGATTTTTACTACTGCAATCCACACTAATAATTAAATCGATTTCATTTTCGTCAAAACTTTTATGTACATCTTTGCTACCAGTTAAAAATTTTAAAGAATAGGGGAGCGGATCAGCACAAACAGAAGAAGCAGTGATTCCAAAATACAACGACAAAGCCTTCTGTAAGGCCAAATTTGAACCCATAGTGTCTCCATCAGGTTGCCTATGAGAAACTATCAAAACATGTTTAGCTTTATTAATTTTATTCGCAGCTTTTTGAAAATCGATTTCCATTTGAGTTAATGCAATTATTAAGATGGCAATATATGCTGAATATTGAAGGTTTTCAATAAACTGAGCTTGCGAAATATGGGAAGTAGTTGTGGAGCTGTCTATGATTGTAAAGCTTTTTGATATACAATCATAGGCACCCCTTTAACATACAAATACTATGGCTAATGAAAAACAAATCAGCCTACGAATAAGTCCTGAACTTTATAGAATGGCTCAATACAAATGTAAAAACACGTATGGAATTAGCATGAGTGCGCTTATCAAAATGTTTTTAAGAGCATTTGTGAAACAAGGTGGAATTGGATTTTGGGTTGGTGATGATGACATTAGAAAGCTTTTCAACCGATATCTAAGAAGAAAATCAGGTGAAATTAATAGAAAAGGATGTTTTCCACTTCCTGGTCCACAATTAAGAGATATTTACGATTTCTAAAATCGCATTTTTATTCTCCTGTACCCCATTTTTCAAGTGCAGCTTTTAGTTCAGGTTTATCTTTAGCATATTCATTTATGTCGATTCCTTTAGTTGCAGCCTCAGTTGCGAGTACAATTGCATATGCTCCAACCTGAGTTCCTTCCGGATGTCCGTGACATCCTCCACCCATCTGACAAACAATGTTTTTACCCATTCTTTCAACAACCTGAGGAATTGTTCCTGGAAATAATCCTCCAGAAGCAACAGCTAGAACCGACTTCATCCCATACCATTCCTGGCCTAAAGTTTCTCCTTCTGCATTTGGCTCAGTTTTGTCTTTTTCTAAATCATCAACAATCAGCATTGTTTCAAGTGCTCCGCCTTCCATTTTTCCTGCTCCGGCAGTACCAGTATGCAATAAATCAACACCAAGCATTCTAAATACTTTAGCTAAAACCAGCATGCTTATTGTAAACCCAGGCTGACGTGTAATTGCTCCGTGCATTGCTCTGTGAGCGTGAATGATCTGCCCTGTATTTTTTAATCTATAAGTTGCAACAGCAGAAAAACCGAGAGTAATAACATCCAACATACAAACATTTCCTCCATTATCTTTAACTAGATCACTTCTTCGCATCATTTCATCAAAATCAGAATGAGTAATGTTAGCCAGATACATCTTCTTTTGCCCTGTTTCTGCTTCGATTTCTTTTTTAAGTGCTAATGTGTGTTTAATTCTATTATCAAAATCATTATAACTTTGAGAAGTTAAATTTTCGTCATCTTTAACAATGTCCAAACCTTTTCCATTAACTCCTGTCCAGGCTTGCTTGGCAACTGCAACATGTTGTTCGTAAGTTAGTCCAACTTTTGGTTTAACTATTGTACCTGTAAAAGGACGATCTTGAATCCC
>JAUVDZ010000043.1 GCA_030595015.1 Candidatus Peregrinibacteria bacterium
GGTATATCGAGCAAGCTCGAATCCCTCCGTTCTCAAAGCGGAACTTCGTTTAGCGCGGCGTTACCTGCAAGGCGAAGAAAGAGAAACCGTATAACATAAATTGAAAATATTGAAACGAGAATTAAAAAATATATTAGAAAATTGACTGACTGGAAATATTTTGTTTTTGCCGACCCGCTTTTGCCCTTCGGGACAATTAGGGAAGCCAACGCACATTTAGCACATTTGTTTTTTGCTTACGCACAAGACCAAAGCAAAAAAACAAAAGAGCTAAATCTTGCCAACACATCAAAAAAAGTGACATGAAAGACTTATACGAGAATTTTGCAGTTTACTACAAAGTATTAGCCGAAAAAAGAGATCATTTCGGATTACAAGCTGAAGTAATAAAAGAATTATTCAGAGAATTAGAAATAAAACAAGACTATAAAATTCTTGATGCAGCTTGTGGAACGGGTGCTGTTGGAAACGAACTATTCAATAGCGGTTTTAAAAATATCTATTTAACCGATGGTTCCATAGAAATGATAAATCTTGCTGAAAAGGACATTAATACTCAAATACCTGTTGAACAATGCAAATGGGAGAAATTAGATTCGTATTTCAAAATAAGTAAGAAAATAAACACAGTAATAATTTTCGGTAACAGCATAGCACATGCAAGAATTGAATCACTAAATCAAATTTTTAAAAACATTTATCAAGGATTACAGAAAGGCGGTTATTTTATTTTTGATATGCGTGAATGGATGGTCAACAATGCAGGAAATCTTATTCAAGCAAACAAGCCAAATAATTCAATCGTTGATTTAGGTTCAATCACTGTAAATGAGATAGATTTATCTGTTTCTAGTGAAATAAAATACGATTACATAAAGAATTCACAAATTGTATCATACTTAATAACAAATCCAAAATCAAACAAAATCGTGTACTCAATATTTTTAGAATACTCTATTTTTTCATTCGATGATATTCTTCCAATCCTTATAAACTCTGGTTTTGCAAGTGAAAAAATACAAATAAAAAGCCTTAAGAATTGGTCATATAAAGTTATTTGTTGCAAGAAATAATTTTTTAATTTTACAAAAACTAAATATTATGGCTAAAATTAAATTTTCAGTGTTTTTATTGTTTGTTTTCTTCTTAGGCTTAACAAGTTGCCAAAACAACAACAAACAAAAAGAAAAAAAGATTTACACCGTTGGTATTACCCAGCTAATGACCAATCCGGGTATTGATGCAATACGTGAAGGTTTTCTTGATGAGATGAATAAATTGGGTTATATAGATGGGGGAAATATTAGATTCTCACAGCAAAACTCACAAGGTGATAATTCAGTGGCTCAAAGTATAGCTAAGAAATTTGTTAGTGACAATTGTGATATGATTTTTGCAATCACAACTCCAACAGCACAGGTTTGCGCTAATGAAATAAAAGGAACTAATATTCCCCTCGTATTTGGAGCAGTTACAGACCCTATTTCAGCAGGACTGGTAAATTCTTTAGAAAAGCCGGGTGGTAATATTACTGGGACAAGTGATAAATGGCCTACTGCCACTCAATTTGATTTATTACTTCAGTTGGTACCTACCGTTAAAAGAATAGGTGTTGTATATAATCCCGGAGAAAGTAATTCTGAGGATAATATGAAAGTGGTTAGAAATGTTTGTGAGGAGAAAAACTTAAAATTAGTAACGGTTTCTGTTTCAAATACAAGTGAAGTTTATGCGGCTGCACAATCTTTGGTTGGTAAAATTGATGCCTTTTATGTTTCGGCAGACAATACAGTTATTACTGCAATGGATGCAGTAATAAAAGTATCGGAAAAAAATAAAATTCCATTATTACCTGGTGTCTCATCGAATGTAGAACAAGGTGGTTTTGGGACACTTGGACCAGATTATTTTGATGTTGGTGTGGAAGCAGCAAAAATAGCAGACAAAATAATCAAAGGGGAAAAAGCAGGAAATATTCCAGTTTCAACTGCAAAGAATTTCGAATATTTCTTTAATCTAAAATCGGCAAAAGCAACCAATGTAATTATTCCTGATAGTTTATTAACCAAAGCAGCTAAAATTTACGAATGAGTTCTGTAATCTTTGATACTGCTTTTCAACAAGGCTTTTTATACGTATTAGCCGTCTTTGGAATTGTCATTTCATTTAGAATGATGAATTTCCCTGACTTGACTGTAGATGGTTCATTTACATTAGGTGCTGCGGTATTGGCAGTTTTACTTTCAAATGGATATTCTATTTTAATTTCAATAATTACTGCGGTAATATCAGGTTTTGTTGCTGGTATGGCAACTGCACTATTAAACAGAAAGCTTGGTATCAGTAAAATCTTGTCGGGTATTCTCATTATGCTCATTTTGTATTCAATCAATTTGCGGATAATGGGGAAAGCAAATATTTCCTTGTTGCGGATTGATACAATTTTCACACCTTTTGAAACGCTAAATAGTTCTATTCTGCTATTTTTTCTCTTTGGAATTGCAGCTATCGTATTGTTTGCTCTGTTATATTTTTCCATAACTAAATTAGGCTTATTCATCCGTGCTACTGGAGATAATGAGTTTATGGTTCGTTCTCAAGGTATTAATACAGATTGGGTGTTCATTCTTGGAATCGGGACATCTAATGCTTTAATAGCATTTTCTGGCGCAATGGTTGCTCAGAGCCAGGGTTTTGCAGATGTAAGCATGGGTGTCGGAATGATTATTACTGCTCTCGCAGCATTGATAATTGGAGAAAGCTTTCTTTCTGTTTTACAATCACTAAAAAGGAAGGTTTTCAAGAAAAAGGAAGAGGTTTCCAAATCGCATTTGCCATGGGATACATTTAATTTGTTTATTGCTGCATTCTTAGGAGCTTTTCTATACTTTCTAATAATTGCCATTAGCTTACAATTAGGTCTTGCTCCAACTGACTTAAAATTAGCAACTGGAATCCTTGTAATTATTGGCATTGCTTTAAGATTCAAGAAAACAACAAGTGAAACTCATCTAAAAGCAAAATTATGAAGAGTATTCCTATAATTGACATAAGGGATCTGACGGTTGTTTACAATGCTGGAACGATTAATGAAGTTGTAGCACTAACTGATTTCTCTCTTAAGGTTGAGAAAGGTGAGATTTTAGTAATTACCGGAGGGAATGGTTCAGGAAAATCAACAGTACTTGGTGCAATTAGTGGCACTGTTCCAATAAAGTCAGGTTCAATAAAAATTGATGGTATTGATATTACAAAATGGAGTCCCAATAAGAGAGCAAAATTAATTGGCATGGTATATCAAGATACAATGCTAGGAACATGCCCAAATTTGACCATCCATGAAAATTTCCAAATATGTAAAATAAATAAGTGGTGGGCTCCTATTCCATATAATTTAAAACTGAGTAAAAAACAAATAGAAAGCCTAATACATACTGGCCTATCACTTGAATCGAGAGATGTAAGTAAAATCAATATGCTTTCAGGTGGCCAAAGGCAAGCTATTGCAGTGTGCCTTGCGTTTGAAAATTCTAAACCTGTCTTGCTCTTTGATGAGTTTACATCTTCCCTTGATAAAGACACTAGGGAGAAAGTATTAGACTTTGTTCTCGAGAAGGCCAAAAGTGAAAATGCAACAATGTTAATGGTAATACACAATATAAGCATGTTTACAAAATTCTATTCAAGAATTATTAAATTATGACGAACCCTAGTAGAGCTGATGAGCAAACAAATTTTGAAAAGTTTTCTTCCTGGTTTAAGGTATATTGGAGTGTGTTTGGATTTATAATTCCTTATTTAGGGGCAGTGTTGTTTTTCATGATTATTGGAGAACAAATGGATGACGGCTCAATTTCAAAACACTCATTTTCTAAGGCATGTCATGAATCAATAAAGAGTAACTTTACATTATTCCTGGCTTTCCTTTTTGCTCTAGCTGGAAGTTACCGAGTTTACCACAAGCATCAAAAACAATTAATGAGTACTCTTGTTATCAAGTCAAATGTAATTTCTAAAAATGTTGATAGTTACTTGAAAAAAGCGAAAATCGTCTTTGAATCTGGGATTAATGATTTTGACAGCAAACATCTATTAGCTTTAAGGAGAATACTAAATTCCTTAAACACCATTGATATTAAGAATACTCAAACGGTTAAAGAAAATATCAGCATTTATGCTATTGATAATTCGGATCCAAGAACATGGTGGTCTGATACAATGACTGGATATTTAGCTTTATTATCTAATTGGCATAGCCACAACTCTGGATTAAAAAACGGCCAAGTTAGTAGAGTTTTCGTGTGTCAAAGCAATGAATTAATGAGCCCAATTTTCGCAAAGACAATAACACTTCATTCATTGATGGGATTCAAGACCTTCGTTTTATCTATTGAAATGTATAAGATTCTTTTCGAAACTTTTACACCAAGCAAGGGTGAAAAAATAATCAATGAAAAAGAAGTTTTGCTTTGGACAAAAAGATCAGAAACAACAAAAAAAGAAAAGACTACAATAACAGAGAAACCAATTGAAATTGACTTTGTGTTAGATAAGTTAGGAGAACCTAAAACATGGAAGTCTGTTAAGGGCTATCAGAGTTATTGGGATGTTGGTTCAGATTACTATAAAAGAAATCTAGATAGCAGTAACGTTGATACTATAACAAAATTAATGAATTATTATGATAAAGATGTATACTCCAGCGATATAGATATCTTATTTGATTTTATTGCAATTGAAAATAAACCTAAGGCCAAAGGCAGTAAAAAGTATAAATTCTGGAATAATAACCCAGAGCAGCATTTAGAATTCATTAATTATATAATAGAAAAATCCATTTGCTGTAAAGATCGTAATGAAATTCCAGATAATCCTGATCAAGCTGCATTTGGAATAGAGATAAAAACCTCAAATTGTAATGACTGTACCAAACGTGACAAAGAAGTTTGTGATCATCGCATTAAAGAAGATGCTGGCATCAAATTTGATTTTGTTTCTAATGAGAAAGTTACTGGGATATTAATTGAGTACTATAACAGTTGTAAGTTTTAATAATATGAAATATAGAAAACCTAAAATAATAAAGATTCACAAGATTTTACCTCCCATAACAGTAAACTTTGCACCCCCAGCAGTTCAGACAGGTGAAAAAGAATACAACAACGCAAAAAGTAAAGCAGAATAATTGTGTATGTTAAAGAAATTTTATCCGACAAGATTATCAGAATTATGGTATCACAATGAAGAAGGTAATACAATTCTTTATTCAGATTCTGATTTGAGGTTGCAAAACTATAATCTTAATGATATTGGTAGTATTATCTGGGAAAACTGTAATGGTGAATTATCAAATAAAGATATTGCATCACTTATATATGAAGAATTAGATGGAGAAATACCAATTTATAAGAAAGTCGAATCGGACGTAAATGAATATCTAAATGAATTACGTATACATGGCCTAGTAAATTGGGAAGGTGAAGAAGTCTTAGATATACTATTAGTAGTGCCACCTTATCCTGGAGTATACTCTTCAAAAGCAATTAATACTCCTGAATATTCTGCCCCTCCCCTTGGCGTTGCATACATAGCTGCTATATTAAAAAACAATGATTACACGGTTTCGATTTTCGACATGCATATTAACTCTTTATGCATTGAAGACATCATCAAAGAATATAGAAAATCAAATCCCCCAATAGTAGCTATTACGGCAACAACACCGACATTCCCCAATGCAATACGTATCCTAAAACTTCTTAAAGCTTGGGATGAAACCATAGTTACAGTAATTGGTGGGCCTCATGCAACAAGCCTACCAGAAGAATGTATTATGTCAGATGCCGTTGATTATGTTGTTATTGGAGAAGGCGAGGTCACAATATTAGAATTAACAAATGCCATATTAAAGAATAAAAAGAATCTTCAACAAGTTAATGGTATAGTATATAAGGATGCAAAAGGTAAAATTGTTTCTACTGAACCTCAACCAAGGATAAAAGACTTAGACATTTTGCCATTTCCTGCAAGAGAATTACTTGATATTGAATCTTACTATCAAAAAGGATCTATAGTAAGCTCTAGAGGTTGTCCATATAACTGTAACTATTGCGCTTGCTCTGTAATTGCAGGCCATACCTACAGAGTCCATAGTACTGATTATGTTCTGGATGAAATTGAATATTTAATTAAAGAATACGATTTTAAATACTTTGATTTTCATGATGATACTTTTAATTTATTTCCAAGTAGAGTACTTGAATTCTGCAATAAAATTGAAGAAAGGAGTATGATGATTAAATGGGGTTGTTTTTGTAGAGTTAATAATTTTAATTTAGAGATAGCTCAAGCAATGAAAGGAGCTGGCTGTGAAGTTATTCAATTCGGTGTAGAAGCAGGTAATCAAGCAGTTTTAGATTCAATAAAAAAGAAAATAAAACTTAAAGAAGTTGAGAATGCAATCAAAGCAGCAAGTCAGGCAGGCATAAAACAAATTGCTTGTGGGTTCATTATCGGACATGCCAATGATACGGAAGAAACAACAAATCAAACTATCGACTTTGGTGTGAAACTGGCAAAATTAGGTGCCACAAGATTAACGATTAGTGTTCTGACACCTTATCCTGGTACTGATGTTTACATAAACCGTAATAAAAATGGAATCAAACTGATTTCAGAAGATTGGGAACAATACATCTTTTCAAGAGTAGTAATCGAAACAGAAAACCTATCTAAAGAAAGGTTAAGAGAAATTTATACAAAAGGAGTTTATGAATTTTCAGAAGCAACAAATTAATATCAGATATGGAATGGATAATTGGAATTTTTAGCGGAATTATTTCTTCTTTAATAATAATCTTAACCGGGAGTTATCTTATACCACTTTTAAAAGGCTTTTTTGAAAATACAATTAAAATAAGTGGTCGTTATATGGCAGAAACAAAAAATCCATCTGGAAATATGCAACATTATGAATTAATAATAAAACAATTTGGAAATAAATTAAAAGCTAGTTTAGCTGTAGAAACAATAAATAAAAAAGCCCCCTTTGTTGTCTTTAAATTGAAAGGAAGTATAAAAGATAGGTTGGTATTATTACATGGCAGAGCAAAAAATAATAAATATGTCACTTCAAATTCTTATCTGCTAGAAGTTAAAAAAGGAGGTAATTCCTTAATAGGGAAAAAGCTATGGTTTAGTAAAACAAATGATACAGTTGAATCATTCGATATAGAATATATTCGTAAAAAAACCTATTAACAAAGCCAAGCACATTTGTAATTCACACAAACCAACGCCCTGACCAAAAATTGCAAAAGAAGTTGTCCTGCCAACTCAAGAAAAAGAAACAACGAAACGATAACAAAGGCTTATACCCAATTTAAAAGAAATATCAAAACTGATAAATAATTTAGATAATATATTAAAAGTGGGAACTCAGTCTTAATACTTCTTTTACAGGGTTTGGTAAGCTTTATAAAAAAATAAAATAAAATTTGTGTTTATTTCAAACTTTTTGTGTTACTTTTAGTAAAACAAATCATTTTGTGCTTGTTAATATAAAATTCACCAACCAATTTTGCATATACGATGATTTTTGAAAAGGATATAGCTATAAATGAGAAAGCAATAAATATATTAGCAAAAAGTTATAATACTCTCGATTATTCTACAAAACTAGCTATATTATTGAAGGATGTGTTCCCTACTGAGAACTTTGATCACTTCTCTAAATATGAACTTCATAAACTGCTTAATGATACACTTCTTCAAAACTATAACGGCGAAGAAGTACTTAAATATAAACTTTTCCGGTCCTACATAAATAAGCAGAATCTTATAGCCGCTTTTGAGGTTAAGGTAAATAATAGCAGGGTTGATTTTTTAACTATCAATGGAGATACTACAAGTTTTGAAATAAAATCGAAATTGGACAATTTATCTAAACTAAGTAAACAAATGGCTGATTACGTGTTAGCCTTTGAATACAACTATTTGGTTATTGATGAACGACATATTGAAAAGGCCACCGAATTATTACCAGATAGTTATGGCCTTTGGAGTTACAAAGAAGGCAAGTACAAAAAACTAAGAAAAGCAGTTCTGAACGATAAAATAGATCCAGAAGTGCAATTAAGAATATTAACGAAACGTGAATTGATCAACAACTTCCCAAAAATTGAAGGAATAATAAAAGATATCTTGAATTCATTTGATGCTAATAGCATTAACAGTCAATTTAAAAACATATTAAAAAACAGGTATAGAAGCCGCTGGGATTTTTTAGTGTCTTATAAAGCACAAATACTTCCAATTGATGTTCAATTCTTCTTTAACACTAATATACAGCCTAACCATATTTATTATCATTAATCTTTCAAGCTAATCAAAATCACCATTAGATATTTTGGTTCTTAGGCAATGCAAATAGTGTTCCATGCTAATTCTTTTAAACTTTGCAGCACTTCTTCCTGATTCTCCTCCAGATAGCACTCCAAGTTCGATATTATTGATTATTTTCCAGCCTATGTTATTTAGCCCCAAATAATCCAATGAATGTTCTTGCATTCTTCTTGATGCATCAGAACTAATCACAGCAGGTACAATTGTTGTTTCAAATTCTGCTGGATATTCCGGTGATGCTGACCCCTCATTCCGGCCATACTGACCCCCCCTCACAGATTAAAGGTTCATTGAATGAGATTAGCCTGACAATATTACCGTTTTTTTCTTAAACTTTCTCCTTTTAATTCAATTCTGTATGAA
>JAUVDZ010000106.1 GCA_030595015.1 Candidatus Peregrinibacteria bacterium
CATATTTATCTTGGTTAAGGACTTACAATTATCCCAAAAATCCCAACCCTAAACAAGACTAAGTGGCCCAAATAAGCGATTACACAACAATTTGAGTGACTAGCATTACGACTTCGATTTCAAATTATGTTTTGCACCTGCAGAGATCAGATCTCCCATTCAAACTCCAACAAAAATACAAACAAATCATCAAACAACATATTTATTCAAATTACATCAAAACAATCCCCAATTTTAAATTCACCAATTCAAGTCAAGGGGATATTTTCAGGCAAAGATTTTATGCGCAAAAAGACCCAACTTTAATCTTTTTTATATTTAAAGTATAATATACGCAAATAATCCCACAACAATGAACGAATCAAATCCAATCATGGAAATTTTGAAAACAATTCCTTTATTTGAAAATTTGAATGAAGAATCTGCACAATTAATTTCAAGTAATATCACGCTTGAATATTTTCCTGAAAATCATGTAATTTTTAGCCAGGGAGAAGCTGGGGATGGTATGTATATTATTAAAAAAGGACAAATTCGAATTTATCAGGGCAACTCAGATGATGTTGATTCACAAGTTGATCTTGCTACGTTAACTGACGACTCTTTCTTCGGAGAAATGGCTCTAATAAGCGAAACTCCGCGAAATGCCAATGCTGTAGCATTAGTTGAATCAGAAGTTTTTGTACTAAAAAATAATGACTTTTATAAAGTAATTAATGAAAATCCAAACTTAACCGAACAAATCGGGAAAGAATTTATAAACCGCATTAAAGAAAATATGCGAAACAAAAATTTTAACTAAACTTACGAATGCCTCTAAAATTATTAATTATTGCTCACCTTCTTGCTGACTTTATTTTCCAGCCAAAAAAATTAATAGAATGGAAAAAACGAAATATAGTTGGAATATTAGTACATGTTTTTATCTTTGCACTTTTATCGTTGCTATTATTAATGCCTTATTTAGTATATTGGGAAACATGGGCAGTTATTGGAGGCGTGTCGTGCGTGCACTTTTTAACCGACAAAATCAAAATCTCAGTATTGTTGAAATATAAAGGCTTTACCATGCCATTTATACTAGATCAAGCCATTCATTTAGCAAGCATATTAATTGGTGCGCGATTCATTCCAGAGGTTGCAACATCCGGACTTTCAAATAATCTGTTTATATTCTTTTTATTAGTAATTTACGGGATTTATATATTCTTTATTTTGTACCTGCAAAAATCTAAATCAAAAAGTTTAATAAAGTCTAAAATTTTGGCTTTTACGATTGCATTTGCTTTCTTTTTTGCAATTGCAATTTTAATGTAAATTTGTTATATTTTTCCTACTATCATTAACCTCTGTATCATGTTGAATAAATGTGGATGTGGCGGATGTGGTCTAAAAGGTGGAGGTTGCGGAAGCTGCTAACACCTTCAATTTTCAACCTGGGCATGTTGTTTACAAACTGCCCTTTTTTTATTGAGGTCCATATAAAAGCCCCGAGGTAACATTGGTTTTTGCTTTTTCTGAACATATAATCTCTAATTTAAGATCTGTATCTGAGATTTGCAAAGCAAGATTATTCGGTCCTTTAGTGAAATGATGAAAAGCCAACTTATAAAGAAGTTCAGGTTTATCAATAAAACTATGAAGATTTTGAATTACTACTGATAATCCAGTTAAAGGATCACATAATTCAAATCCTTCTTCAACGATTTCATCATGATGATCTGTTACACCATTTAATGAATATCCGTGGTAAAGTTTTGGCAAATACAAGCGGACGCCACTTTCAGCCAGAGCTCTTTTAGCTGGCTCATCTTTAATTCTAAAAGGCATTTTTGACAATCCATCTTTACAATTTATATAACTCATCATTCTTTCTAGCTTTTCTATATAAGTTTTTTTGAATTTAGAACTAGTTTGTGTATCAGTTGGGACTTTAATAAAAGGTAAAATTGGTGTTAATGGCTCCCCTGTCTCTGAATCAAAAAATTGTGGATGATCTTGTCTTAGAGCTTCATAAAGCGCCGCAACTTGATTCATAAATTCTTCCTGAGTCATCAATTGGTCACTCAATTTGAATAAATTAAATAAATCTGCTGCCCTGGCATAAACATCATTAAAATCAGGATCGTTATCAATAGTGAATTGATCTCGAGGTTTTAATGGAACTTTTGATTGTTTGTTCTTTTCTAAAACCGGAATATCAAATCTATCAAATCCATCTTCTAAAGTAATTGCCGGATCAACTCTATCTAATACTGCTTGTTTGAATGCAGCTGTAAATCCATCAACTTCTTGCATTTGAATTCTTTCGTTAGTTGCTGCAGTTCTGGCAAGATGTTCAGTTTGAGCCATTAATGCATCTGCTTTTGTAATATCAGTTATCGGAAATATTTCATTAAATCTTGGGCATTTAGCCATTCTTCTTAATGCTCTATCTACCGAATCATCAGCTAATATTTTTAGTTTATCCATAGTATATTTAAAAAGAAGGACATTCTTGCACCTAATTGCCTATTTGTCAAATCTAATTTAGCCTCAAGGAAATTAGCGAGTTTGGTTAAGCCGATTGATTGCATTTCTCTTTTCTGTATAACTGAATCGTGTTTTTTCTACAGCTTTTTTAAGCGAATCAATTGAATTATCCATTCTGCGACGATTAACTGGATACGGGGTTGCGTCTTTACCTCCATGTGCAAAGCTGTATCGGGCTGGATCTTTATATGATGCTGGGGATCCATAGATAACTTCAGAAACAAGGGACAAGGCTCTGATTGTTTTTGGTCCGACTCCTTTCATTGAGAGTAATGATTCGTAGGATTTTGGTTGTTCATCACAGATTTTCCAAAGAATTTTATCGAGATATTTTGATCGGCTGAAATCTTCAGTCATAACAGGATGAGTTTTAAATTCGCGTGCCTCAAGATTAAGCAGAGTTAACTGGTCTTTATTGACCTTCATAGACACCATTTGAGATAAATGTGACGAGTGTCGTCTTAAAACCTGTATATCCTTCATCAAATTATAATATTTGCCTTTTGTCACAATGTCCACTGTCAACTGTTTATTGTCTGCAGAATCACGAGAAGTCATATTTAAAGTTTTTTGCTGCCAGGGATCCGAAACAATTCCTTTATGCGGCTCAACAATTAAATCAGTCGCGCTATCTGACGACCAATGATATCTGCGTGCTGATTTTTTAATCTTATTCATACCCTGTTGAATCACTGCCCATGCCCCATTTTTCGAAAAGAAAAACGCATGATGGTAAATGTCAAAACCATCCTGAACAAGGGCAGAATCAACTTTGGCACTCATTTTTGAGTTGTAGATAAGATTTTCCACGTATTTATCAGGCAAATTTAGCCAGGCTCCCCAATTCGCAATTTCATCAGGAGTTTTAAGCGAAGTTTTGCCCTTTCCACCACAAATAAAAATACCAAAGTCACGCTCAGCTCCTCTAATGGCTTCTTTTAGAGCAGCAGTAAGGATAGTGGTTAGGCCGCTAGCATTCCAGTCAAACGCCAAAACAGTTCCAAGTGATTGAAACCACACAGGATCAGATATGCGTCTTATGAACTCATCTGGCCCATATTCTGCAATCAAAACCTGTATCATTTCACGCCCAAGTTTGACCATTCGCTCAAATAGCCATTTCGGGCATTTCCCTGTATCAAGCGTCATTGTTGCTATTCCTCGTCGCATTTTTGGCAAAGTTATTTATGGTGAGTACGTACTCACC
>JAUVDZ010000080.1 GCA_030595015.1 Candidatus Peregrinibacteria bacterium
TCTTTAAACTCATCTTCAGTAAATGAAAATTTATGAACTTCAAATTCTTTTTGAAATGTTTCTTCATCTTTTCCAACTATCAATGTGTTAGTTTCATAATCAAGTCGCACAACATACCATGGTTTTTCTTCCCCTCCGATTTCAATGCCTTTTCTTTGACCAACTGTAAAAAATTGCAAACCTTCATGTTCTCCGATTTGTTTACCATCAGTTGTTTCAATCGGCCCTTCTTTTAACACAGAATCATCAAAATGCCGCTTTAAAAAATCTTCGTGTTTTTTATCCGGGAAAAAGCATACCCCCTGACTTTCTTTTTTATTTGCCACCATTTTTAAACCTAATTTATGTGCAAGTTTTTTAACTTTTGGTTTTGTAAGATGACCAACCGGAAACATCACATGTTTAAGCTTTTCCTGAGTTAATGTATATAGAAAATAACTTTGATCTTTAATCTTATCTTTGCCCATGTATAAGCTAATTTTGCTCTTTCGATTCTTAACCTGAGCAAAATGACCAGTCGCTACATAATCGCATCCAAGTTGCTTCATTCTTTCAAGTAAAAATCCAAATTTAATATGCCGATTACATTCAACGCAAGGATTTGGAGTTCTACACATTCGATATGTATCAATAAAATAATCAACAATTTCTTTTTTAAATCGATCTTTAACATTAAGCACATAAAAAGGAAAATCCAATTCATGGGCAATCTGCCGGGCAAGATTTAAAGATTCAAGTGAGCAACATTTATTTTGAGGAAATTTTACTAAATCTTCCTGTTCAAAAACTGTAGGATCACTCCAAAAATTCAAATAAATTCCAACAAGATCATAACCTTTCTTTTTTAGCAGCGCCGCAGTCACAGAGGAATCAACTCCACCGGACATTGCTACAAGCACTTTTCTCGGCTTTTTCATTGACTTTTTATTAATTTAGTGGCATTAGTATAAGCCTAAGGGATCACTTTTATCAACCCATTTATCATGGCAGAAGATAAAGAATCAAATATTGATAAGCAAACTAAAGCCATTATAAAAAAAATCAAAGGGTATTTGGCAGATTTCAATGAGGAGAAATATATTAAGGCAGTTAAATTTGCTGAACATGCACATAAAGGACAATTAAGAAAAGATGGGGAAACACCTTACATCCAGCATCCCCTGGCTGCTGCAGAAATATTAACTGATCTGCACGTTGACGAAGATACATTAATAGCAGCATTACTGCATGATGTACCTGAAGATACAGAGTACTCTTTAAGAGATGTTGAAAAAGAATTTGGTAAAAAGATATCTTTTTTAGTTAATGGAATCACAAAATTATCAAAGGTTTATTATCGTCATGATATGGCTGAACGCCAGATTGAATCTTTGAAAAAACTTTTGATTCACAGTGCAAAAGATCCTCGTGTAATTTTAATAAAACTTGCAGATCGTTTACATAATATGAGCACTTTGGAACATGTAAAGCCGGAAAAACGTGTTCGTATTGCTAAAGAAACTTTAGAAATTTATATTCCTATAGCTAATTTATTAGGGATCGATGAAATTAAGAAAAAACTGGAAGATATTTGTTTTAAACACTTATTTACCAAAGATTATGAAAATATAGAAAAGACACTTCAGGAAACTAAAATCAGACAGCGAAACATTCTTGAAGAAACAATCAACATGATAACAACTGAACTCAAGACTGAAAAAGTTAAAGATTTCGAAATTTATGGACGCGAAAAAAGTAGATATTCAACATTCAAAAAAAGTATTAGAAAAAATAAAGCACCTGAAGATCTTGAAGATTTACTGGCAATTAGAGTGATAGTTAGTGATATAAAAGAATGTTATTTGGTTTTAGGAATTGTTCATTCCCTGTTTAAACCTAAACCAGGTCGATTTAAAGATTATATCGCTGTTCCAAAATCAAATGGTTATCAAAGCTTACATACTGTTGTCTTTGGTAAAAAAGGTCAGATAACTGAATTCCAAATTCGAACAAATCAAATGCATTTAGATGCTCAATACGGAATCGCTGCACATTATTTTTACAAAGACACAGCAAAAAAAGGAGAATACCGAGCAAAGCAATCAAAATGGGCACAACAAATTTTAGAATATCAAAAAGCAAATTATGATAGTGAAAACTTCTTAGAAGCTCTTAAAATTGATATCTTTCAGGATAGGATTTTCACATTCACACCTAAAGGTGACACCATTGATTTACCAAGAGGGGCAACTGCAATAGATTTTGCTTATTCTATTCATACTGCAATCGGCGACAACGCCTTAAAAGCTGATATTAACGGGCAAATCACCCCTTTAACAATTAGTTTAAAAACAGGAGACGTTGTTAATATCGTTACAGCGAATCAACCAAAAGGTCCGAATCGTGAATGGCTTATCTTTGCAAAAACAAATCTGGCTAAAAATAAAATCCGTGAATCTCTGCGCAAAAATAGTCGTCGTAAAAAACTAAGTATAGGCAGAAGGCTTTTACAAAAAGAATTTGATAGAGCAGGGTCAGGATTACTTGAAGAAGTTCCAAGAAAAAAAATAAAGAAAGTTGTAAATAAATATCATGGGCAACATCATTGCAGAACTTTTGAGGATGTCCTTGTTAAAATTGGTGAAGGATCAATAAATACTGTTGAAGTTTTGACCGCACTTTTCCCGGTACAAGCCTTGGTTAAACAACGAAAAGGCCACTTTTTTAATAAGCTGTTTAAAATTAATAAAGATTCCAACAACCAAAGGGTAGCAGTTAAAATTAAAGCAATAGACAGAGTTGGCGCAGGACGTGATTTATTAGCAATCCTGGGTGACAACAATATCAATGTAATTAATATTCGAATTAATCCAAGAAGATTTAAAAATGTATTTACAATGACGATTGTTATGGAGGTAGAATCATTTGAGCAATTTAGTTATATTTGTGAACAAATGGAACAAATTGACGAGATCATCAAATGCAGAAGATCATTTCATGGCAAAAGAGCTCCATTTATATTTCTGGCTTTTTTAACTGTGTTAATTTGGCTGGCTCATCCTTTTGTAACTTATTTTGTTGTATCAAACAATGTGTCTTATTTACCACGAAGTCTTGTCTTATATGGAGGGATTGCATTTCTTTTCATACTTGTTTACTTTTTGAAAAAGGCAACACAAAGAACATTCCCTGAACTACGTGAAACCAGCGGACGAACTCTTTGGATACTAACATTCTTAATTGGAAATCTTGCTTTAGCAATGATTATTGCAGAAATTTATTTTTACCAATTAACCTTCAATTGGATACTTGTAGTCGGACTGGTATTATTCATTTATGCATATCTACTAACCGAATACATTGCTTATAAAAATCAAAATTAATATAAACTTAATAATTCTTTAAGATCCAGTTCGTGATCATAAAATGCTTTTCCTATAATTGCACCTTCTGTCCCAATACTTTTCAAAGTATCCAGATGCTTTTTCTTTCCAATGCCACCTGATGTATAAACCTTTAATGGAGTCATTCGCAGCATTCTATCGACCTCATCATAATTTGGGCCTACCTGAGTGCTTTCTTTGAACATATCTTTAAATAAAACAAATTTTACTCCATATGCTGTTAATTTTTCAGCAAAATCTATTACACGTAAAGGGAAAGGCCTCTTAACTGAAGTTAATACTTCATCTCCTTTAGCTTTAATGCCAATAATTATTTTGTCTGCTCCATAAGTTTCAATAGCTTCTTTATAAATTGGCTCTGCTGAAACTCCAAGTACAATTCTATCAATTCCAGCATCAAATAATTCCTTAACTTTTTTCATATCACGGATTTTCCCTGCACAAATCAACTCAGCATCAACTTGTGATCTGATTTCCTTAATAACTCCCTCATTTGCAGCATCCAAATCAACAATATAAATCGTTTTTGCCCCTTTGCTTACAAATAATTTTGCGTAATCTAAAGGTGTTTTTCTAAAAACTTCTTTTTGTGCAGAATTACCTTTGTAAAAACCTACAGTTTGCCCTTCAAAAATCGGGATTATAGGGATTATTTCCATCGGATACGAATGTTAATGAGTATCTCGCGAGTGCGAGGTCTAGCTGCGAAGAAGGAGCTTTAGCGACTAATTGAGCAGGTAGAGCCTGTACGACGGAGTGCGAAAACTTATCGCGAGCCAAGCATGAGCCCGAATGGGCGAACACCTCGCTAATTATTAAATTTGAAATGCATTACATCTCCATCCTGTACTATATAATCTTTTCCTTCAAGTTTCATTAAACCTTTTTCTTTAACTCCGGCTTCCCCACCAGATGAAATAAAATCATCACATTTTATAACTTCCGCTTTAATAAATCCTGTTTCAAAATCAGTATGAATTACACCAGCTGCCTTTGGTGCTTTGCTTCCTTTTTTAACAGTCCAGGCCCTCACTTCTAAAGGACCAGCCGTTAAATAAGTTATAAGATCCAGCAACTTATAAGAAGCCTTTATTAGTTGATTTAAGCCGGTTTCTTCTAATCCTAAAGAGTTTAAAAATTCTTTAGCTTCTTCTTCTGAAAATCCAGATAAATCTTCTTCAACTTTTGCTGAAATTGGAATTAATGGAATATCTTTATCAATTGCCAATTTAGTTCTAAGTTCTTCAATATCAATCGATCCAACCTCATCTTCATGAACATTTGCAATGTATAAAAAAGGCTTGTCAGTTAAAAAATGCATATCACGTATAGCTTCTTTTTCTTCATCAGTTAAATCCATATTATAAATAAGATTTCCCTGATGAAATTCTTTTTCAATTTTCTCTAAAATCCTGGCATATTCAAGCTTCTTCTTGTCTCCGGATTTGGATTCTGACTGCGCTTTACTTAGCCTTTTATCTAATGTCTGAAGATCAGCTAAAATAAGCTCAGCTTCAATAATTTCACGATCTTTTTGAGGTTCAATTTCTCCATGAACATGAATAACATCAGGATCTTCAAAAACACGAATCACCTGAGCAATTGCATCACATTCACGAATATGAGATAAAAATTTATTTCCAAGTCCTTCGCCCTCACTTGCACCTTTAACAAGACCGGCAATATCAACAAATTCAATAACTGTAGGTATAACTTTTTCAGGTTTACAAACCTCAGCAAGTTTAACCAGGCGTTCATCAGGCACCTCAACAATTCCAACATTTGGATCAATTGTACAAAACGGATAATTAGCTGCTTCAGCTGCTCCTTCTTTAGTTAAGGCATTAAATAATGTCGATTTCCCTACATTCGGAAGTCCAACAATTCCAATCTTTAGTGACATTTTAGTTATTTTTAAAAAGTATTTCTTTAATTAGCTTCCATTCATCATAAATAATTTGCCCATCCGCAGTTTCCCATGATGTGTCAGGTGGTATAAACGAGATTAAAGAACCACATTGTGGCGCCAAAACTCTACTTAACCTCCCTTTATTCCCCATACAAAAAGCAATAAGTGGAAACTCAGTTTCTTTTAAAAGCTTAAGAGGAATTAAATTATCATGACAATCCTGAGCAACGCAAACTATTTTTGCAATATCTGCCCCGGCATTTATCATTCTCTCTATCATAGCTCTACCCATTTC
>JAUVDZ010000031.1 GCA_030595015.1 Candidatus Peregrinibacteria bacterium
ATGGTTTTATCTAAAATTGATGAAACCCTTAAAGGTTTACCAATTAAAAATGGTGAAGAATTAAAAAAACTTTCATATAAAACATTACCTTTAAAAAAGCTTGGAGCAACTATTAGAGGGAAAGAAAAATTAGGTGAAAAATTAGATTTAAGTTGTAAGTAAGATTTATTGTTAGTGAGTGAACTGACTAGTCCGTTGTTGTTTGATGTAAATTTTTAATTCTTAGATTAAAGTCAGATATTATATCTATATCTAACATAATCATAGTAGCCAATTCAATCAATTTATTTTTATTATTAAACAATAAATCAATTATTTCAGTTGTTGGTTCTGTATATTCTCCATATGGATATCTTTGTTCCTGATTTAATTTATCACTTTCAACGAAACTAGATTTTTTTAGAAATTTATCAAAATTTATTTCAAAAGTTTTTATGAAATCATGAAATTCTATGTATCTTTCTTCAATTCTATCTTTATTAATGTCATTCCATATTTTTGATTTTCCATTTTTTTCAAATTGTTTTTTTGATTTATATATAAATAATTTTTTTAATTTTTTTAAATCATGTATTCGTAGTTTATTGTTATTATATAAATATTCAAATTTTAGTATTTTTTTTAATGATAATTCTATTGCATGTTTAAGCAAATATATAAATGGCATGATTAGACCATGATTGCTATCAATTCTTTTATCTTCATTAATTATTTCTGCTGCTTCTAAATAATTGTCAGCCAATAATACATAGTCAAGCCAATCCATACTATCTTTATATTTTTTTATGCCCATAATTGAGATGTAGTTACTAAATTGATTTGTCTAGTTGATAAATTGCTGCTTGTAAAACTTGCCAACAAATTTTTGCAGTATGTTGATCTGGATGAAAGTTTGCACTTGCTTGTTGATATGGATGAATATAATTTCTAAAGTCTCTTACTGCATGACTAAATTTTTTTACGTCTTCTTGCAAAAATCCAATTTCTCTAGCAACATTAATCAAATTATTTAAACTCCATTCGGGAAGTTGTTTAATTCTTTTATTTTTGTCTTTTGGAGCGCTCAATGCTTGGTTGAATTTTTGTGGATTATTTATAGCTACACCAAGCAATATCCCCTCAAGTGTACTACCGCATAAAAAAATTGTTGCTAAAGGTGCTTTTGAGTTTAGACATTTTTGTATTTCATCAAGTCTTTGTTTGAGGGTGATAGTTAAAGTATTATCTAAATTTAACTTATTAATTGAAATCGATTTAAATTCTTTGTTTAAAAATGTTTTTTCTGTTGTTATTTCAACAGATTCATTAAAATCTTTTTGGCATTTAACAATTTTTATTGTTTTGCCGCTTCTTATTAATTCTAAATCATCAAATGCTAAATATTGATTAAAATCGGCGATGTGTTTATCTAATTTATCAAATTGTCCAATAAAATTGACTGGAGAAAATAGATTTTTAATACAATCTTCAATCTTTTTAGTTCCATTTATTCGTTTAAGATTTTCTTCAGTATAAAACCAACGAGATGGAAATCCTTGACCATATGTGTCCTTAAAGCCAATCTTATTGAAAAATGATACTAATTGTGGTCCAGATCTGTATTCGGTATCTTCATTAATCAAGTTACCTAATTTTTCGATAGTTTTATGTTGTAAAAACATAACAATTAATTAACAAGATAAAAAATATAGCAAAAAATGGAGATCTACGCAAAAAAACAAATTCACTCTTGAATATTTTATCTTATAAAAATGCTTAGGTTACTGTAACGATTGTGGAACCAGCTGGGATGACAGGATCAATAATACTACTAATAATAGCTTTATCTTGAGCAAATGCGGGATCCTTAGCTTCTCCTTGAGTGAATAAGTCATTAAGTTCACTAGTTGTTAATTCAGAATTTTTAGCTATGATTTGAGTCATTTTTTTTTGGTCGTGTTCAAGGCTACTTTTTCGTTCTATTATTTTTGCTAAATTTGCTCGTTCCCCGTTTTCGAATCCGGTTGTTACACCATGAAACAAGAAAGTGGAATTGGTTGCAGCATATCTATCATCTCCTGCTAAAAATATGATGGTTGCTATTGAATCAACTGCACCAATATTATGCATAGTTATTTTGACTGGGAGTGCTTTAAGAAAATGATAAAGGGCGATGCCATCACTAACACTGCCACCGCCAGAGGAAAATAGAAAATATAATTCATCAGGTTTCATTTTTTCAACAATATTAGTGCAATTCGCCATTAGAACTCTTACTGAAGCTTGGTCTATTGAGCTATTAAAGCTAATGTAAACAGTTTTACTCATGATTTAAAATTAAGATATATACCCTTATGTAATATTTTGTACAATGCCCTTCTTAGCGAACTTTAGCATAATTTGAGTTTATATCAAAAAAAAGACCCTCTCTCGAAGGTCTTTCAATTTCAAATTTATTTACGCCGCCTTAGCCTTCGCTTCAGCCTCTTCAGCCTCCATACTCGCCTTAATTCTCAAAGTTCCTGTAATTGTACTTCTTTCAGCTTCTTCCAACTTCATCGAGATAAACTTAACAGTTTCTTTCAAGTTTGGTAGTAGCATGTGTTCAAGAGCGTTTACACGTCTTCGGGTTTTCTCTGTTTCTTCTGCTAATCGTTCTGCTTGTCTTTCGATTTCTGCTAATTGGATTAAAAGGGGAAGTACTTCCTGAAACGCTTCTAATGACATATCTAATTCACCAGAAGTTTGTAGGTATCCGTAATTTAGGATGTTTCCTTCTTGTTTTAGTTCAAAGTTTGGGATTCGAACCGACATCACGTTCTTAGTTTCTACTTCGAGAGATACTTTTGCAGAAGGGTAGAGGAGTGCGTTTTCAAGAACTTCAGGGTACATCATTGCTGATGCCTGCATAAAGTTTTTGAATGCTCCCTGAAGCTTTTCTTCAACCTTAGATCGAAGAGTTCTAGCTTCACGGATGATCTCCATGAATTTCTGCATAAGTCCGTCCTGTTTGTCGCGTAAGAGCTTATGTCCCCGAGTAGCAGTTTTAATCTGCTTCTTGAGATTCAAGAGCTCCATTCGAGTCGGATTTACATTAAGTTTAGCCATAATTATTTATTCATATATTTAGCGATATGTTCAGGTTTTACACGTTTTAGTTCGTTTTCTGGAAGAAGTTTTAGTAGTTCCCATCCCATTGTAAGAGATTTGATGATATCGCGGTCTTCTGATTCATCTTGTCTTACATATTTATTTTCGAATTCGTTTGCGAATTTTAAGAAAGAAAGATCAGCATCGCTCAAAGCTGCTTCACCTAAGATTACTGCTAACTCACGTACTTCTTTTCCACGTGCATAAGCTGCAAATAATTGGTTCATCACACCAGAATGATCTTCACGGGTTTTTCCTGGTCCAATACCTTTATCTTTCAAACGAGAAAGTGATGGTAATACATTGATGTTTGGATATATACCTTGCGAGTGTAAGTCACGTGCTAGCACGATCTGTCCCTCAGTGATATATCCTGTAAGATCTGGAATTGGATGCGTAATATCGTCCTCTGGCATCGTTAGAATAGGAATCTGAGTAATAGACCCTTCCTTACCTTTCACACGTCCAGCTCTTTCATAAAGAGTCGCTAGATCCGTATATAGATATCCTGGATAACCACGACGTCCTGGTACTTCTTTACGAGCCGCAGAAACTTCACGTAACGCTTCACAATAGTTCGTTAAGTCAGTTAAGATTACTAACACCTGCATGCCTTTTTCAAATGCAAGATATTCAGCTGCAGTAAGCGCCATACGCGGAGTTGCAATTCTTTCTACTACTGGATCATCTGCTGTATTGATGAAAAGAACAGAACGTTCAATTGCACCAGTCTTTTTAAATTCGTTTGTAAAATATTCAGCTTCTTCAAATGTCACACCCATTGCAGCAAATACTACTGCAAAGTTTTCATCTTCTCCGTCACTTTTTTGAATGTTTCCTTCATCATCTACTTTGATTACTTTCGCTTGTCTTGCAATTTGTGCTGCAAGTCGTGCATGTGGAAGACCAGCTCCTGAGAAAATCGGCAATTTTTGTCCACGTACTAACGTGTTCATACAGTCAATTGTAGAGATTCCAGTTTGGTAGAAAGCATTTGGGTAATCACGTGCATTAGGATTCAACGGGTTACCTGCGATGTCGAGTTTCTTTTCAGGAATAATTTCAGCACCTCCATCAATAGGACGTCCTCTTCCATCAAAAATACGACCAAGCATATCTTTAGAAACTCCCAATTCAAGAGATTTTCCTAAGAATCTAGCTTTAGATCCAGCTGCTCCAACACCCTGTGTACTTTCGAACATCTGTACAACAGCCATGCCTTCACGTGCTTCAAGTACTTTTCCTTGCCGCACTTCGCCTGAAGCAGTTGTGACATCAACAAGTTCTTCGAACTTAATGCCTTCAACGCCCTCGATCATAACGAGCGGTCCGGAAATCGATTTAATAGTTTTATATTCTTTTTGCATATGTATAGTTAATTAAGAATTATATATGTTATTTCTGCAAACCAAGTATTTCTCTTTCAGTATCTTCCCAAAGTTTCTTATATTCATCTTCTTTGTCTGCTTCGATGGCTTTACACTTAGTAATTCTATCCATAACAGGAAGATTTAAAAGATCATCAAAGTTGAAGTCTTCTTGTTCAACAATTTTTTGAGAATGATTATAAACATTCATGATACTTTTAAGCATCCAGTATTGTTTTTTAAGAGGAGTATAAGCGTCCATTTCATCAAACGCATTCTGGAATAAGAAGTCTTCTCTTAGAGATTTTGCAGTTTCTAAAATCAAACGTTCTTTTGGACTTAAAGCGTCCATACCTACTAATCTAACGATTTCTTCAAGCTTAGCTTCTTCCTGTAAAAGTCCCATTGCCTGAGTTCTGATTTTTGCGAATTCAGGTGAGATTTCTTTATCCCAATAATCTTTAACATTATCCTGATAAAGTGAGTAAGAAGATAACCAGTTAATAGCCGGGAAGTGACGTCTGTATGCAAGTTTTGCATCTAATCCCCAGAATACTTTTGTTACACGTAATGTATTTTGTGTAACTGGTTCAGAAAGGTCTCCACCAGGAGGCGAAACCGCTCCGATTAAAGTTAACGAACCTTCTCGGTCCTCATTTCCTAAACATTTAACGATTCCTGATCTTTCATAAAATTGCGCTGTTCTTGAACCAAGGTAAGCAGGATATCCTTCTTCACCCGGCATTTCTTCAAGACGACCCGACATTTCACGTAGAGCCTCTGCCCAACGAGAAGTTGAATCAGCCATAAGCGCCACACTGTATCCCATATCTCTGAAGTACTCAGCGATAGTTACACCAGTATAAATTGATGCTTCACGAGCAGCAACCGGCATGTTTGAAGTATTCGCTACCATCACTGTACGTTTCATTAATTTTTCACCTGTATTTGGATCTTCCAACTCAGGGAATTCCATAAGTACATCAGTCATCTCGTTTCCACGTTCTCCACAACCAATATAAACGATAATTTCCGCATCACAGTATTTCGCAAGAGTTTGCTGAGTTACTGTTTTTCCAGCTCCGAATGGACCAGGAATACATCCTGCACCACCTTTAGCTAATGGGAAAAGAGTATCAAGAATACGAGTTCCTGAAACAAGAGGTCTATATGGTACTGTTTTTGTCTTTACTGGTCTTGGATTTCTGATCGGCCATTTTTGAAGCATTGAGATCTTGTGTTCTTTTCCGTCTGCGTCTTCGATTACTGCTACGATTTCTTCAATATTGTGTGATCCGCTTTTAATTTCTTTTACAGTTCCACTGATTGCTGGTGGACACATAACTCTATGTTCGATAAGTGAAGTTTCCTGAACTACACCTAGGACATCACCTCCAACAACTTTGTCTCCGCTTGCTTTTTTCGCTTGAAAGTCCCATTTTTTTTCTCTATCTAATCCCGGAACATCAAGTCCACGAGTAATATATTCACCTGCTTTTTCCTGAAGCAACGGCAAAGGACGTTGAATTCCATCATAAATTGATTGTAGGAGCCCTGGCCCAAGTTCAACTGTCATAGTCTCACCTGTTGGGAAAACCGGTTCACCCGGTCCTATTCCAGCAGTTTCTTCATATACCTGAATAGAGGCTTTATCTCCATCAATACCGATGATTTCACCGATTAGTTTTTTCTCAGATACACGTACTACTTCGTACATTCGTGCACCGTCCATGCCTTTTGCCACTACTAGCGGCCCAGACACTTTTATAATTGTTCCATGATTTTCCATATTGTAAGTTTAAGTTATTTATTAGTGAGTTTATCCAAAGATATCGCTTCCAACCGCTTGTTCTACCATTCTCTTAATTCGAGTCAGCCCGAATCCTTCGGTTCCTTTAACTCCAGGGATTGGCACTACAGCTGGTAATGCTTCTTTGTTAAGTTTTTTGTAGTCGTCTTTAGTTAGGGGAGCCATATATTCTTCAAGCATAAAAATAATTGCATATTTTTTGCGTGTTTCTCCGTCACCAAGATCAATATTTTCTGCAACAAGTTCAAATAGCTTTGCTTTTGCTTCATCAGCATTGTTTGCGTTTACAGCAGTCATTCCTAAAGCTTTAAATCCTAAGATTTGATCTTTAGTTCCGATGATTGCCAGGTTGTATTTTTCTTTAGCCATCGCGCGTTAAGCGTTATATTAATAAAGGTTTCTTATCATTTTACGAATATCTTCAGGTTGAACTTCGTTTAATTTTCCAACCATCACGCTTCTGATTACTTGTGCATTGTTCTTTTTTGCCCAGAAGTAAGCAAAAATAGGCTCAGGCCCAAGAGCAATTCTCTTAGCTGACTGAATATAATTATTTAAGTGGTCGTATGAAAGTTTATCTAACTTTACGAATGATTTATCGTCTTCGTATCCTTTAACTGCGTCTTTAATAATTGATGCGTAGTTAGTATGTTTTAGATTTTCAGCAAAATCAGATACATCTTTTCTGAAAGCGTCTGCAAATCTGTATTTTTCTAAAGTCCCTCCTAAAATAAACCCTTTTTCCAGCAATCCTTCTTCTCTATTTTGGATTTTTAATCTTATGAACAACTCGATGTTTTTAAGGTCGATATATTTATCAGTGAATTCTTCAAGAAAAGCATTTCCGCTTTCTTCAGAAATAGTATTAATAATTTCACAGAATCTTTTATCTAAAATTACATCTATTAATTGAGGATCTTCATTTTTATCAAATTCAGCCTGAGCCAACTTGATACTTTCTTTCATGTATTTTTCATTTTCGATACTTAGTCCGAGTCCGAATCCTAAATCGTCTGCTTCAAGAATGTATTTTTTAAGTCTTCCTAATTCAACAGCTCCAAAATTATAAGTATAATTAGCAACTTCTTCATACGTTTTACCGCCATTTTTAGCTTTTAATAAAACCTTCATATTGTGAAAGTCATATCTGAACCAAAGAATATTGAAGATATGTTTATAAGGAACGATTTTTTCTACAGTAGATTTAGAATCTTTAAGTCCTGCGTTTATAACTTCCTGAAAGTCTTCAACTTTATCAATATCTCCAATGTGAGTTGAATATTCTGTTTCGTTTAGGATCTTGTATGCGTCTTTTGCGTCTCGAGCCAAAACCATACGTTCTAATTCGTTCTCAGAGAGAAGTTTAGTCTCCAGAACTCTTATCCATGCAACTGATTGTGCGAATGATGTTATATCCATAATTTTTATGAGAATAATGACTTAGCAACCTCTAATTCAAGGTCACTTCGTAATTGTTTATTAAGAATTGATTCAAATGAGTTATCGATTTCGATTTTTTCAGATTTCAGTACAAATCCGCCTTTAATATTTAATGATTCGTCGCTCATGTTGTAATCTTTTCCTGATTCTGAGATTGCTGCTCTGGTTTCTTCTTCTTTTCCTTTAGCAGGGCAAACAGTGATTCCTTCTCCAGTTAATCCTCCGTGTTTTAGAAGTCCAACTAATAATCCTTTGTAATTATCAGAGTGAGCCAGTTCTTTAAGTGCTGCTTCGAAGACTACATCCATTAATTCTCTTTTTTCACTAAGTAATTTATTCTTAGCTTCCATTTTCGCGTGAGTCGTCATTTTATTTAGGATTTTCTTTGAATTTTCAGTTACTGCTTCATCCATTAGAAGTTCAGCATTTTTCATTTTAGCTGCGAATTCATCATCAAGCTTAGATAATTTTTTTGCATGCTGTGTATCAAGCTCTTTCATTTTTTCTTCAGTTTCCTTTTTAATTTGATCAAGGATATCTGTAAGGGCCATAATATTTAATAGTTATATGATTGATTTCTCACAGTGACACTCGACGATTAAAGGTCAAATGTCACATGTCAAATTTCAATTAAGCTACTGTGATTCCAAAAATAAGTAGTACAGATACTAGAAGACCTAATACTGCGTACGTTTCTACCATCGCTGACATGATCACTGCTTTACCAGTGTTAGTGTCGTCTTTTGCAACTGCGTTAAGACCTGCAGCTGATACTCGTCCTTGATAAATTCCTGAGAATAAACCAGCAACTCCTACTGGAATTCCAGCAAAGAAAAATTGCCATCCAGTTGAAAGGCTGATTTCAGTAGCAGCTCCACCGATTAATCCAACCTGGATTAAAATAAGAAGTGCTCCTAAGAATCCGTAAATACCTTGCGTACCTGGAAGAGCCTGCAAAAGAAGGATCTTACCAAATAGTTCAGGTTTTTCACTGATTACTCCAGTTCCTGATTGACCAGCTACTCCAACTCCTATAGAAGAACCAATTCCTCCTAGAGCTGCAGCGATTGCTGCTCCACCTACTGCGAGTGCTAATCCTGTTGTGATTGAAAACATATTTTGATTATGTTAAAGAATAAATTATTCAGATATTAAAATGTATTTACATGCTTTTCTAAGTGGCTTGAACTCTCTTCCTCCACCTTCCATGAATTTCCCAAAGAACTCTACGAATTGAAGACGACTTGAATGGATAAACGCTCCTAAAGTCGAAATCGCTATATTTAAAGTGTGTCCTAAGATAATAACTATGATTGCGAAGATAATTCCTACAAATGGAATACTTCCAACTAATCCTGCGATTGTATTAAATGCGAATGCAATAATACCTGTTCCTAAACCTAGTGCCATTAAACGAGAGTAAGATAAAACGTCTGCGAAGTATCCAACTAAACCGTATAACGAAAGCACACCAATTAAGAATTTCAAGATAATGTTTTTTTGTTTTCTTCCCTGAGTTAAAACCAATCCAATCACACCTGCGTAAACTAAGTAAGTAATGATTTGGCTGTAATCTCCTAAGAAGACTCCAGCTTTACTAAGTCCGAATAATCCCATGATTACTAAAAAGTAGAACCATAAGAAACTATCCATAAATGCATCTGCAATCTTTCCGTGTTTAATTTTCCAGTATCCATCAATTAAAATTCCAAATAAAACCTGCACGTATCCAAGAATTGCAGCAAGAATTAAGAAAGTTAATGGTCCGCTTCCTTCTGTTGGGTTGATTATTTGCCATTTGAATGCCATTTCTCCGTTTTCAGCAAGGTAAGTAAGAAATCCTGGAGCTTGATCCGGAGTCATTCCAAACCATCCTCCAAAGAAAATACCTGCAATAAAAGTCACAACTCCTCCGTACATTATTAATTTTACTAGTTTCTTTGCTCCGTCTCCGAATTTCAAAAATCTCAACGCCAAGAAACACATAACGAATAGTAAAATTCCATATCCTGCATCTGTAAGACACAATCCAAAGAATATAATAAAGAAACCTGCCAGGAATGGAGTTGGGTCGATTTCATTTGGAAGAGGCAGCCCATATATATTAGTAACTGACTCGAACATTCCCATAAATCCTTTATTTTGGATTGCTACAGGCGCTTGTTCATTTTCTCCTGGTTCGATTTTAATAATTTCATAAGCTTTAGTGTGTTCTTCAAGTTTTTCATTGATCTTATCAAGTTGTTTTAAAGGCATCCATCCTTCAAATGAGA
>JAUVDZ010000126.1 GCA_030595015.1 Candidatus Peregrinibacteria bacterium
GTACAACAGTTTCAGCATTTCTTTCTGGTTGTTTGATAAATGTGAGATGTCGGTAGTTAGTTTTACGACAGCATAATCCCTTAATTCGTAAGCTGCCTTTTTTGATTCATTTTCCACTGCTTTGGGTTTTTGATTTTCGCAACTCCAGGCCAAAATCAAAAAGATTACCGGCAGGAAAATCATTGAGCTTTTATTAAACATTTTCATAGGTATTTTGAACAAAAATATGAGTGCGCAAATGTAGTAATTATAGGCATATTAAATACTTAAACGAAGAGGCGATTAAAAGAGAAGAGTCTGGAGTCTGGAGTCTGGAGTCTGGAGTCTGGAGTCTGGAGTCTGGAGTCTGGAGTTTGGAGTTTGGAGTTTGGAGTGGGCAGTCAAGTTCACACCTCGGAGTTACAATGGTTGCAGTGGTTTCAATTGTTGCAGTGGTTACGACTCTCCTTTTCATAGCGTTCGCTTCATTATTCACTATTAAAAGGTTACAATGGTTACAAGTGTTGAGCCAGACTCTTCCATCCCGATAGTTATCAGCGATTTTATAGGTGCAATTAATTTTAGTTGATTATTTAAACCTGAAGTCAAGCTTGAAATTTTGAAGCCATGGCACTTTGGGATTAATTCCCTCTGCTTCTAGTCTTGCCGGAAGGTTTTGATAATGGTTGTGCAAATTTAATTCTTCTGGAAGATTATAACAGGTTATTATTATCATGTCGTTATGAACCCTGATATCCCCATCAATTTTATTAAAAACAGCATCTGCCAGATGCCTTGCATTCCATGTTTTATAAGGTTTTGGTAGTCTCTTTCTGAATTGATAAGTTGCTGCCTGTGCAAGTAATGCCAGCGACATTTTGCCATATCTTATATTTAGGTTAAATGTAGATGCCCTGTCAAAACCCATTGCTCCATCAAAATTGAAGAATTCCTCTATCGACCATCTTTTGTCGTATGTTTCACTTAACAGCATTTCTGCAGGCTTGTCCGATATGCTCAAAAATGACTTGAATTTGTAGTCTCCTTCCTTTGCTCCTTCACGCTGTACAATGAGCCTGTATTTTTCATCTTTGCCCCTAAAACTGAATTCTGTTTCAGCTATGGCATATCCTGCCCACAGACTGTCAAATGTAAGTGAGCGCTCAATCTTTTTTATTCTGCTTGATGAAATAACGGGCACTAAAAATTCAAACTCGTTTTTTTGTTTTATGTCAGCCAATAATTCATGAGTAAAGTGTTCTTTGTCTGCTAATACCATTACTTTTCCACGGTTAATTTTACTAACCATTTGCAACAGCCCGATAGTCGCTTTGGTTGTGTTTACGCCAGGGCTTCCAATGCCACACCCTATTGGTTGCCCTGTATGGGTATTTGTCGCAAAAAATGTTTGAAGCATCTTCTTTGATGGTTCTATGGGCTGCTTTTTTTTCTTTGGCATTTTTCTTTTAGATGCTGAAATTATCCTATGTGGGTCAACAGCAAATATTTCACCTTTATAATGCCCCATATTTGACCGGACAATTGCCAATGATTCTTGAAGTGCCTGTGCCTGTGAAACTGTATGCTTATCAAAGAATTTATGGACTTCTTCATCGCTTGCCAAAAAACCTAAACCATTTAAAAGTTCAAAGCCTTGATGGGAAATGTAATTTCTTTTCCGGACACGGTTCTGGCAAAGAGCTGCTTCATTGGTAATTTGCATTGCAATCCTTGAATCTATATGGGCACCTCCGGTATATGCGTTTATTAAATCCCAGCTCCCTAACCGCAAATGCTCGGCAACCAAAAACCATAACCCAACAATTGAACTACTTACTTTCATTGCTAAATTCTCCCGGAAGTAACGTTCATTACTTATTGGACAAACTGATATGGATCGTTTATTGCGCTTGGTAACCTGGGTGCTCACTATTTGTTTCGATGCCCCTGTTTCCTTTTTGGGGTTAAGTTTATGAGTTTTTTTTGAAGCCCGTATTCAGTGATGGTCCTTTCAACGCTCCTTACACTTACCGGGTACCCGTTCTGTTTCAACTTCTGGGCTATTATTTCAGCACTCGCATATGGATCCAGATAACGCTCCCTGATTATCTGGTTAGTTGTTTCTTTATCGCGAACCGGTCTTTTATGTGAACCCCTCTTTTTATCTATAAGCGATATGGAGCCAGACGTTTTATAAGCCTTAAGTAATTGGTAATACCTTGCTTCAGTATATCCATATTTTGAAATTGCCTCTTTTACACCGATAGTGCAGCTGCCTTCAATCAACATTGCCAATTTAACTGTTGTTTTATCCGAAGGGGCTATCTCAAATTTTTTGCCCTCCAATCCTTCAATAGTTATTTTACTTTCCATATCAATAATTATAAATTGACTAATAAATAATAAGGAAAAGTAAAACAAAAATACAAATAAACTATAATAATATATGGCGGTTTATTAACATAGTTACCAACAAGCAAGTAGCTAATATTCCATGCATCATCTATATATAAAGACATTATGTTTTTTATTATATTTTCAGTCGTGAGCCTTATAAATTAATTCCGCCATATATTACTTTTGCTTATTCGTAATATTAATAAATCCTCGTTAAGTTCATGACGCTGTAACTGCTTGATATTAAACGATATGATTAACAGTCTATATATACAAACAAGTACTTAGACTAAATTAAGTTCCTTTTGGAAAATCGCTGAAAGCTTTCGGGGTTGCGTGAAATTGTACTTACGAGACAGCCTCTTTTAGAATTTCAGGAAAACCCCAGTTTTAAAAAACCAACTTTGAGCTTGGTTTAAACTTCACAACTTTTTTTGCCTTAATTGTGATTACTTCTCCTGTTCTTGGATTCCTGCCCTGGCGTGCTTTTCGATCAGAAATTGAAAAGGTTCCGAAGCCGGGAAAACTTACCCTGTCTCCTTTTTTCAGACTGTTTGTAACTGCTCCCATCATGGAACCTAATGCTTTACTTGCATCTGTTTTTGTCATGTTAGCGCCGGAGGCAATGGCATCGATTAACTGTGCTTTGTTCATGTCTTATAATTTTAAGGTTATGGTTCCATCAAAGATAATGACATAAAGCCCAAAATGCAATAGATAAAGGGATTTTATATGAAAATGATTTTCTTAATAATCAGAATCCCTTCCTGATTCCTCAATCAATTTTTGTATTAATCGGTTAAAGTCTTTTGCATTTTTGAGGTCATCGATACTCTGTCGCATCCTGTATCTCCATTTATGAC
>JAUVDZ010000042.1 GCA_030595015.1 Candidatus Peregrinibacteria bacterium
CCATTGATATCGCATCTTTGCCAATGCTTTTTCTTTCACTTCTTGCTTAATTTGGTGTAATTTTGCTTTGGACATCGTGTTTTTGGTTAGTTTATGCGACTTAATCATACCACGGTGTCCTAATTGTCTGTGTACTGTATACTGAGCATGAAACTGTAAGTTTACAAAAATAGCCAAAAATGGTATAATGTAGGCAGTTTAAAATAAAAATTAAAATAAAAAATTATGAAAAAACTATATTCATTTTCAGGTAATCCGTTGAATACGGAAAGATTTTTGTATATGGCTATGAAAAATAAACCAAAAGCAAAAGTTGAAGGGCTACGAAGAGCTAAAGAAGGGCCTAAGGCTGCTACTGGTGAAGTTGCAAAAACTGCAGACAAGCTAAATACATTGCTTACAAAGCTTGATAAATTTACTAAAAAATATCCAACTAATGTTACTTATAAAAAACTTCATGCGAAACTTTTAAAAATTAATGATAGATTTCAAAATATTGAGGCAATTAAAAATGGTGAATATACAGATGTTCTTGAATCAACTCTAAGCAAAATCAATAATCAAATGGATTGGAATGTTGATATTAGAAAATTTATAAGAAAATATAGAGCATTGGCATTCGAAAATGTATATAAATCGTTTCTGAATCCAAAATCTAATAATAGAAATTTATCTCATCTAAAAGATCTGGTAACTTTATTGCCAAAAAATTATTCTAAGACTCTTTATGGGATGAAACTCACTAAATATAAGAATAAAATTACTATTAAATATGGAAAAGTTGTGAAGAAATTTACTTATCACGCTGTCGGCAAAAATTTAGCATGGGAATTTAAAGATAAAAATGGTGAAAAAATACCAAATAAACCTCCTAAACAAATTGCACTTGGAGGTCTTCAAACAAAAACTACTTTAGCTGGTCACTACTACTATAATCCAAAGTCAACAAAGGCAACTTTTTATAAACAAAAACCAACAGTTACAGCTGCTCCAAAATTAACAGATACTGTTAAAAGATCTCCTACAAAAGTAAAAGTGCTTGGAGCAAAAGCAAAACCTACTCTAAGAAAAGTTGCTGTTATCGAAATTAGACCAACTACAGCACTTGGAAAACGTGCAGAAGGAAAGATTAAGCATTTGCAAAATTGGCTTAAATTAAAAATAGGAATGGCTAGAGTTGATCATAATACAGCGATGAAATCATCTCCTGAATACAGAAATGCTTTTAATGGAATACAAACAGCTATTAAAAGGCTAAATGCTGCAATCAGAGAAAAGAGTACAACTAGAAGAAATCAAAGTTTAGAAAGAATAAATAATGAACTTAATCTTGTAGCTAATAATAGTAAGACTCAATTTCCTGCAAAATTATTACCTAAAAAAGCAGTAGCAAAAAAAGCTTTAAAATTGAAAAATGTGATTATTGAAACTCCTGAAACAAAAAAAGCTTTAAAAAAATGGGGGCAGAAATTAGGAATAAAAATTTCTAAAGCTGCAAATGAACTTTATGGCAGAATTACTCTTGCTAAAAAGTTTTTAAGTGCTTCTAAAGAAAAAGATAAAATGAAGCATCTTACTCGTTACAAAAATGCATTAGCAAAAGTAGGAAAAGCAATTAAATCTACAAATGGTACAGACATAATTAAAGCTGCAAATAAGCTTACTGATGCTTATAAGTTAATTCCTTCAGAATTATCAAAAGAATGGAAAGATAAATTTAAAGTTAAAATTACCGCTCCACCTTCAACTAAAGAAAGAATAGCATTATCTCCATCTCTACTAAAACCACAAGAGATTAAGAAGGCTCCTAAAAAAGCAGTTGCAGCTAAATCAAAGCCCGCTCCTAAACCTAAAGTTGCGATTAAAAAAGCTGTTGCAGCTAAACCAAAGCCCGCTCCTAAACCTAAAGTTGCGATTAAAAAAGCAGTCGCAGCGAAAGAAAAGAAAGAAGTGAAAGCAAAAAGACCAAGTTTAAAAAAATGGGCATCGCAAAAAGACATAGCACTCAGAAATATTAGAAAATTCTTTATTCTTGGAAATGGTGGCGTTGTACTACAAAAAGTATACGGTGAGCATGCTGTAGATGTAATGACACGTATCAATGAAATAAACAGAGGACTTAGAAAACCAAATATTTCGTTCATGCAAGCTGTAAAACTTAGACGTAGCCTAATGAATGGGTTTAGACATCTTCAAAAAACTGCTAAAGAAAAGAAAATCTATTATACAAAAATTGATTCCGGGACTAGAGACAAAATTAGTGAAATGACTGTTATGGATTTCCCTCCTGCACCTAAAAATCCTACAGTTGCTGAACAAAAAGTTATAAACAAAGAAAATAATCGTGTTGCTAAATTAAATAAATTAACTAATTATATAGATATATAAAAACTTATAATTACTAACTAATAACCATCTAGTATATGGATTTAAAAGTAAAACTTGCAAAATTAATTAAAAACTCTCCGACATTAAAAAGTCTTTCATCTGAAGAAATGAAATTCAGAGCAGAAGCTATGCTTAACGCAGAACCTAAGGCTCAAGCTGAATTCGTAAAAACCCTTGAAATGGAAGCTTCTAAATTAAATCAAATTGATGAAGCTTATGCGAAAGAGGCCGGAGATTTATTAACAGAAGCAAAAGCGCTTGAAGCTGAAGCAGAAGGATTAATGAGAAAAGAAAAAGAAAGCACAGAGCAAACAGAAAAAGACAAATCTGCAAGTGATATTCTAAAAATGCTTGATAAGATTTAAAACTGTTACTTCCAGGTAACATTAATCTTTGAAGGCAAAATACTTATAACTTTTATGCCATCAGGTAAATTAAAATTGCTTTCAGTTAATTCGATTTGCGCTGAATCACCTTCATAACCAGTTATATCAAGCTTAAGTTCTACTTTTGATAAATCCTTACTACCCTCAACAACTAAAGTGACTGTAAATGGATCAGGCTTTATACTTTTTTGATCTGTATTAAATTTTCGGATAAGAACCGGGACTTTAACCGTTTGTCTCGGTGCAGCAGAATCAACAGAAACATATGTTTCAACTTCAATTGAAACCTTTACCGTGTTCCCACCATCAATCTCAACACCTTGT
Source organism: Candidatus Peregrinibacteria bacterium (assembly GCA_030595015.1). Classification (GTDB taxonomy): domain Bacteria; phylum Patescibacteriota; class Gracilibacteria; order UBA1369; family PNNO01; genus JAUVDZ01. The sequence goes on from JAUVDZ010000042.1 coordinate 3,099, forward strand.
GGTAACCCTACAATCGCAACATCATATGAAATGTTTTGAGAAATTCCACTTACATCAATATCTGAAGTCTTAACAAATTCAACTTCATTTAACTGAGTCATATTCCCAGTTAAAATAACAAAATTTGGTTCAACATTGATTGATTTAATCCACACATTTTCTTGTGGAGATCCTATGATTGAAGGTTGAACTCCGGCAACTTTTTGTTCAGATTCCGCAGCAATTATAACTTGTGCTTCAATTTCTGATTCTATAGCAATAACGCTTTCAAAAGGTTCCGCATTTTCATCTAAAACAACTATATCAAAACTGTTTGTAAAATCATGTTCCTGCCCATCCAATGCAATTAAAAGTGTTGCCAGTTCAATGTTCTCCAATGATTTATCAGAACCTTTAATCATTGTTGTTTCGATTGGTAAAATAACTTCTTTAACAAAATATCCTTCAGCAACATCACCAATTAATTCATAATTCAACTCTACTTCTTTTTCAGCTTTCTCTGCAATTTTTACAAGAATTTTTGAGGGTTCAACTTTTGCTATATTTATTTCAGATTTTTTTGAACTAACCTCTACCTCAATTTCTCTTTCTCCTGCTTCCATACCTTCTAAATCAACGAACGCGCTAAAATCATCAACTAAAAGATTTCCAATAATGTCACGATTGTCTATTCTTAAACGAAGTTTTACTGTCCCTAAATCTTCAGAAACAACGAGGTCTTCCGGTACATTGAATGCTTTTATAGGGACTTCTTCAGGAAAAGTATAAAAAGTGTTTTCAGTTGCAACTACCAAAAACCAGAAAATTATTGCAGCTAATATTGCAAGTGCTTTTAATTCCCAATTTGCTAATAGGATCTTCATAATTTTCTCTTTTTAAATACTGCCTTTTTTACTTTATCTAATTTGTTATTTTTTGGAGCATAAAATCGCTCGAGTAATGTTTGTAATTTTTCAGGCTGTATATCTTTTTCAAGTCGTCCATTATGAGCATATGAAATTGCTCCTCTTTCTTCAGATACAACAATTATATGAGCGTCAGTGTTTTCAGATAAGCCTATTGCAGCTTTATGACGTGTTCCGAGTGTTCGGTCTAGATGTTTATATGAATGAGGCAAAACGCATGCTGCAGCTTCTATCTTGCCACCAGACATAATAATTGCGCCATCGTGTAATGGAGATTTTGGATAGAAAATATTTAAAAGAAGTTCTTTGGACAGTTTGCCGTTTATTGGAACTCCTGTTTCAGCATATTCAGTTAATGAAACATCTTTTTTAAGTACAATTAAAGCTCCAATTTTATGTTTTGCCATATCAACTGAGGCTTCCACTAAAGTACTTATTTGAATATCTGTTGCTCTTACTTCATTATTAGAAAAAAGCCTTGTTTGTCCAAGTTTTTCCAATCCCCTTCTTAATTCCTGTTGAAAAATAATCGGAATCGCCACTAGGATAACTGTAAGAAATCTGTCTAAAAGCCAACCAGTAGCAAATAATTGTAATGCTTTGCTCAAAATGAAGACAAAAGCTAAAATCGCCAGGCCAATAAGTATGTGAAGAGCACGGCTACCTTTTAATAATACAAAAATATAATAAAAAACGATTGAAACAAGGACAATATCAATAATAACCTGAGGCCAGGAAAATTGAAGTAATGTTAAATTTTCCCAAAAACCACCTGCTTCACGGGTAATAAAAAGTAAAAAATCAGCTATAACGTTGTTTATAAATTCCATATAAAAAGCCCTACGTTACTGTAGGGCTTAGTTTAATTTAAATTAAGGAAAAAGCAAGTGAATTAGCCTTTTCGTGGTGCTAATTTCTTTGCTCCGTAAAATGCTATTGCAAGAAATAGTAAGTAAATTAAATGCTCAGGTCCTGAATCTGCAAGTTCTCCGCCTTCAGCATCAGTAACATTAGCTGCTGCTTCAGGTTGAACAAATACAAATTCTTCACCATTAAAATTTAAAGTGTCAGATTCAAATTCTTCATCTGCTGCATCAAATAAACTTGTATCAGTTTCTGGTTCCTCTTCAAGTAAAAGAGCTGCTGCTTCTTCGTCAGTAAGAGTTCCGACATCAACCGGTTCTACCACTGGTTCTTCATCTTCAGCTACTTCGTCTTCTTCATCTTCAACTACAAAATCTTCATCAGCTGCTGGAGCTAATCCTTCTTCATCAAGATCAGTTAATTCAACTGCGCAATCTTCATCTAATAATTCTGAAGCTTCACCTACACAAATTTTTCCAGTCATGAATGGATGAAGTGAACAATTATAGCTGTAAACACCCTCAGCTGAGAAAGTTCTACTAAAAGTCTCTCCAAGTGACATTAGGTCACTATCAAATTCTTCTCCTGCTGCTGAAGCATCTTCAGGGTCATAAGAAGTCACAGTATGTTGAACTTCTGCGTTACCTTCTGATTCATCATGTAGCCATGAGATAGTTGTATCTGCATCTATACGCACAACATCAGGATCGAAAGCAAAGTCCTGGATACGTACTAGTACTGTATCAGTGCTTAAGATATCAGCTTTGAGATCACCTGAAGGTGTCTGAGCCCAAAATGCAAGGCCGACAATGGCAGCTACAAGCACTAACGATACCAATGTGTGTATTTTTGTTTTTGTGTCCATATGTTTGAATTTAATTTTTTAAATCATATTATAATACCACAATTAAGCCAAAAACACAATACCACGGAGTAGACAATCGTCTAAAAATAATGTATAATAATGTGATGTAATTTAGGAGACTTATGCAAATAAAACCATCAACAAAATTAAAGGCAAAGCTACCAGAATCTCTATTTATTCTTCCGATTAAAGAATTAGTGGTGTTCCCGACTATGGTTGTTTCAATTTATGTGAAAAACCCTGAATATATTAAAGTTCTTAATGAAAAATTCAACAAAGAAGAGCTTATTGGAACGGTTTCATATAAAAATACTGACAAGGAAGTACCTCCAACAGACAATTTGTATAAAATAGGTACTGCATGCCACATTATTCAGGTAATTAAGGGTGAAGCTAATGATGCAATGATTCTTGTGGAAGGAACTTCAAGGTTTGAAGTTCAGGAATATACACAGGAAACTCCGTATTTAGAAGCAAAAATCAAAGAAATTCCGCATACTTTAGAAAAATCTGATGAAGGAGATGGTTTAGCTATCGAAATCAGATCACTTTTAGAAACAAGTTCTTCACTAGGAAAACCTCTTCCTGATGAGGTTTTAATCAATCTGCAAAATATCACAAATTATGAAGAATTATGTGATTTATCTTGTTCGTATATCACTTCTCCAATTCGTGAGAAACAATATCTTTTAGAAATACGCGATACAAAAGCACGAATGAAGGAGATCATAAAACAATTAGGAAGGGAAATCAGAATGTTAGAGGTTAGAGGGAAAATTCATAGTGAAGTTGAAAAAGAAATGACTAAATCAGAGCGTGAATTTATGCTTAAACAAGAACTCAAGGCAATTCAAAAAGAATTAGGAGAAGAAGATGAGGAGAAAGTGGCTGAAGAGAAGGAAATTAAACATTTAAAAAAAGAAATCAAGAAAGCCGGGATGCCAAAAGAGGTTGAAAAAATCGCAATGGATGAACTAAAAAGGCTTAAAAGAATCTATCCGATTTCACCAGAATATAATGTTGTTCATAATTATATTGAGTGGCTATATCAAATGCCTTGGAATAAGAGCAGCAAAACAAAAATCGACATTAAAAAAGCACGAAAAATATTAGATGAAGATCATTATGGTTTAAGACAAATCAAAGAAAGAATTTTAGAATATTTGGCGATCTGCCAAATTCAGGATAAACCTGGTGCAACAATAATGTGTTTTGTTGGGCCTCCAGGCGTAGGAAAGTCTAGTTTAGGACGTTCGATCGCACGCTCACTTGGCCGAAAATTCGTTCAAATGAGTTTAGGTGGAATGCATGATGAATCTGAGATTCGTGGGCATAGACGTACTTATGTTGGTGCAATGCCGGGTTCGATCATTCAAAATTTGAAAAGAGCAGGTGAAAACAATCCTGTAATAATGTTAGATGAAATTGATAAACTTGGGACTGCGCAATTTCAGGGAGATCCAGCTTCAGCTTTGATTGAGGTTTTGGATCCTGAACTTAATTTTGCATTTAATGATCATTATTTGGATGTCCCTTTTGATCTTTCAAATACACTTTTTATAACTACTGCAAACATTTTAGATCCGATTCCTCCAGCGCTTTTAGATCGTATGGAGGTTATTGAATTACCTGGTTATACAGAAGAAGAAAAAGTACAAATCGCAAAAAAATATTTAGTTCCAAAACAAATAAAGTTTAATGGGCTTCAAAAACATCCTTTTACAATTGATGATGAGGCTATCTCTTATATTATTAGAAAATATACAAGAGAAGCAGGCTTAAGGGACTTAGAGCGTGAAATCGCTAAGATATGCCGAAAACTCGCCAAAAAATTCCTTGAAAAAGGCAAAAAAACTAAAATTGTTAATAAAAAAATGGTTTCTGAATTATTAGGAGTTGAGCAATGGTATGAAGATATAAAACAAGAAAAAGATGTGACTGGTGTTGCAACAGGTCTTGCCTGGACTCAGGCAGGTGGTGCAATGATCTTTATTGAATCAACAAAGATGCCTGGGCACAATCAATTAATTTTAACGGGTCATTTAGGTGAGATTATGCAGGAATCAGCAAAAGCAGCGCTTTCATACATCCGATCAAATGCAAAAAAATTCAAAATTAAAGATTCAGCATTTAAAGATATTGATATTCATGTGCATGTTCCTGAAGGAGCAACTCCAAAAGATGGGCCTTCGGCAGGAATCACCCTTGGGACTGCGCTTTTATCGTTATTCACAGGTAAAAAAGTGAATCGAAATGTTGCAATGACTGGAGAAATCACACTTCAGGGTCGAATTCTTCCAATTGGCGGACTAAAAGAAAAAGTACTTGCCGCACGAAGAAACGGTATCAAAACAATCATAATTCCAATAGACAACAAAAAAGATTTAAAAGAGATTCCAAAACACCTAATTAAAGGTATCAAGTTTATCTATGCAAAGAGCTTAGATGATGTGATTGGTGTGGCGATTAAGGCTTAAGTGCCCTTCGTCTATAAAGACCATATCTTGCTAGTTTTGAATTTGCACCTGTTCCAGGTAAAACCACCATGCTTTGAGCAATTTCAGATAGGTTAAATTCACGCCCTTGTTCTCTTATCTGCTGTAAATATGATCTATCTGCTTGTCGCATTCCTTCTTCTAAACTTTCAAGATATGCATTAAATTGTTCACGTCTAATAGGTAAATCCCCTTCCTGAAACCTTCTAATATAATCATCGCGATCTTCACGAGCAAACATTCTATGTTCTGCCCATTCCTGAACAAGACGTTTTAAATCATCTAAGAAGTTTGAAGTTGGTTTGAAGTTTGAATCTTTAAATACAATTCTTCTACCTCCGCCTTTAATTTCAAAATCTTCACCTGCAGTTTTTGGATTTAGTTCAGTTTGAACACTATTCAAATCCTTAAAAACCTGACCTGGCTGCATATTAAACGGTCTAGTCAGAATTTCATTAAGTACTTCAGTAACTGATTCATTTACGGATACATAACGCATTGCAAGTTCAGCATTTAGGGCAAATTTACAAGCTTCTCTGTGCACCATCTCAAATTTAGGAT
>JAUVDZ010000146.1 GCA_030595015.1 Candidatus Peregrinibacteria bacterium
ATTTGTTTTGAAAAATCCCAATATTTAGGAAGAATTGTTTCGTCTGTTTTTATTTTTACTTTATTATTTCTATCAACGATTAAAAATAAATAAATTCTTGTTTCTCGAGGATTAAGATAAACATCATAATTTTTTTTCAGACTTCTTCTTATTTTGATTTCATCCTTTATGGCTTGATTCTCAATTTTAGCTAATTCCTTATCAGGATTTTCTGATTTTTTATATGGTTCTTGAAGAATTAATCTGACTGTTGCCATTTTTTTAATATTAAGCTAAAATAATATTCAAATATAATTAATTGGAAACATATTGGAAACAAAATCTATAATTAATTAGAGTTCATTAGATATTATTTTACAACAAAATGGCTATATTGTTTATTTTATGAGGTATTCAGGGTAAAACTAAATATAAGCAAGAAGAACGTAAATGATTATTAGAGGTCCGCCCGCGACCTCTAATTAAAATTATAAATCACTGAAAATCAATACGTATTTTCAGTGATTTTTTGATTTTGAAAGCAATTTATGCGAATTGAAAATAAAATTGACTTTTTGCTCCTGAATGAGATTGAATAATTATCTCGTGTTTAACTAAAATTGCATTCACAACATAAAATACAGAATAATAAAGTCTATTAACTGTTGAATTCCAGAAACCATTTTCTGTTAAAACTTTTGCAGCATCTAATGTCTTATATGCTGTTTCAATACGATTTTGAACGTACGCGTCTCTGTCAACTCTTACACCGTCATTTGTAACATTTACGTAAAATGGAGTTATTATCTGCTTGATATCCCAATCAATTTTTGAATAGACAAAAACAGAAAATGGTTCTCCTGTTTCAAGTTTCAAATCATAGAGTACATTACGAAACATTCTTTCTTTTACAATATCAACTGGATAATCAGTCAGTATTAATATATCCCAATCAGAATCAACTCTTTCAGTTCCACATGCTCTTGAACCATAAAGAATTATATGAGCATTCAGATCAATTTTTCCAACTGCCTGTTTAATTAAAGTACTTATATGTTTCGTTTTTTTCTTCACAATTCAAAAATACCCTATAACGTTCCGTGGGTAATATTTGGCAGAGATTTATTACCTACGGTGAAATCGTTTCACTAAGTTCGTTAGCACTCATGAAAACGCTTGTCTGCTGCAAGCAGGCTTCACTTAGTTCGCCTTGTTTCCTCCCGATAATAAAGTTTGAAGATAGAAAATAGTTTACAAACCATCAATCCTGAATTATCGGGACCGCATGCTTTACATAGCACCCGCTGTTATAAAATTTAAGCCTTTTTATATAAATTAGTCTGTAGGATTCTCCTGATACTTAGTAAAACCAAAAACTTCAATAGAATTTTCTTTTTCATTTATCCTGAAAATGATACAATATCCTTTAAAAATTAGGTCTCTAATAGTACTATCTTCGAAGTAAATTGATTTTCTATAAGAATAAGGATTCTCGGGAATTTTCTTTATATGCTTTATCAAGTTATTCTTAAACTTTCGCGCTCTTGATGGAGAATCATGTGATATGTAACTTACTTGTCTAGAGAACCTATCCGTAAAAGTAGATTTAAATTTTAGTTTCATTTGCACGAATTGAGTCTTCAAGTTTTTCATCAAATTCTTCTAAGGAATGGAAAGTTGCTTCACCATTAAAAATTTCATTCAATTCTTTTTCAAGATAATTCTGGGTTTCAGCAAAAATATCAACATCCGATACGATTTCTACTTCATCCTTGTTGAATTTGCTTAAAAGCCATAACAATTTGTCATAAACTTTATCACTTATTTTTAACTTAATTGTATGCATATTACAATTTCCCTTTTTTACAAATTTACGGATTTTTTTCCATTTTGTTCAAGATCATCATGGAGCATTCCTAAAAAGGCTTTTTTTACAACGTTTAGCATATGAAATGTAAGCGATTGCGGAGGAATTCGTTGTCAAGATATGCAAATATTAAAGCGGGTTGCAAGCCTTTAAAAACCTGCTAACCCGCCTATTTTTTATACATTGTTGGCATTTCGTTGTTTTTATATCAATTAAAGTTTAGGTGTAATCTCCTTTATATCTTGTTCTTTCTTTTCGTCAAGAGGAATATAAACTATATTACTTCCCATTTTGGGAAAATCTATTTTTTTCACATCCAATCTACGAACTCTTCTGTTATGTTGTGTGTGAAAGTTTAATGTCAGGTCTGTAAGATTCCATGCTACTGTCCATATTGTAGATGATCTCATTAGCTCATTATCACTTCCATGTTCTGAACCTTCCGCTGCATCTGGTCCCAAAGGAAGCTGAAAATTATCAAGAATACGGAATGCTTCATATATTCCTTCTTCTGCATTCTCAAGTGGACGTGCAGTTTGTGTCCAGGTTACAGCTCTTATAAATCTTGAAGGAGGCGTGTTATCTCCCGGTAATCCCAATAACCCAGAACCAGCTCCTGTTGGTTTTATTTCAATGCCTTCAATTGTTTTTGCCGGATAAGAATTTTGTGAAAGATTTACATAGTTGTTCAGATTAGTCATGTGCCAGTCGTAGTTAGGTGCATT
>JAUVDZ010000033.1 GCA_030595015.1 Candidatus Peregrinibacteria bacterium
ACGTGAAACAAAAAACCAAAGAAAGGCTCACCCAAATAGAAAATGGCCAGCGCGACCTATACTTTTAACTAAAATCATGTTATAATATAGGGTAAGAAAAATAAAAATAAAAAATGGGTGAAGAAAACGCAAAAAATCCGGATTTTGAAGAAATTCATGAACTTTTAGATTCAGATCTACTTCAAATTGACGAAGAACCGCTTCCAGCAAGTGCTGAGGCAATTGCTGTAAATAAAGTTTTAGAGACAAACCATGAAACTGCTGGTATTCCTGATGCGCTTCTAAGAAAACCATATAGTGAACTCAATATAACTCCGGATAATATGGAGATTTATGCTGGTGGTGAAAATGGAGCAATGACTTCAATTGGAGACGAAGTTAATATCGCAGCTTTTACAAATATCGGATATGGCTATAACAGAAACGATGATGGATTATTGGTTGATACAAATTCAAATACTGTAGTTGTGCCAGATGGAGTTGGAGGGAACAAACATGGAGAAGTTGCTTCAAATGTTGCTTGTCATGTTTCAGGACAAATGCTTGATCGCCCGGATTTGGTTAAATTAGAAGATATGATTCAAGGTGCACATCATGATGTTAAGGAATATCAAAAAAATAATGGAGATGAGTATGACAATATTGCTGCAACTTTTGTTGCTGCAAGAATAAAAAATGGCAAAGCTGAGTTTGTTCATGCAGGAGATAGTAAAGCTTTAATGTTTAGAGGAGATGAAATTATTTATGAAAGTTCTGATGATAATCTTCTAAATTATATTATGGTTCGTTTAGGAAAAACTGAAAATGAAGCTATTGAATATATATATGACGTTTACGGTGATAATGCTCGTCCTGATGCAATTTTGCAGGATTTAGGACATCCGGATCCAGTTACTGATTTTAAGACAGGATCAAGTAATAACGGTGACCTTAATCCTCATTATCATATTGAAGACACAAAACCCGGAGATATTATTGTTTTAGCAAGTGATGGCTTGACTGATAATATGGATACAGAAACAATAATGAAATTTATAAATGAGCGGTTAGCTAAGGGAGTGGCTTTAAATGTAATTGCTAATGAAATTAAAAAAGAAGTAATTGCAATTATGAAATCAGGAACAGGAAAATTCGACAATATTACAATCGCAATAATCCAGGTAAAATAAATTTGACAAAACGCCTGAAATCATTTATCGTTGTCGTCCTTTATCCATAAGGCATTTTTTTATGGGATTAGATAACGAACGAACGCACCAACCCAAAAGAAGAGCTACGTTAAATGAAGTTATTAGAGCAACCTGCGGGCCTTTGCATGATGAAATACTTAGAGCCTTTGGTCTAGAACTTAGAATTGATGAAATTGTGGCTTTCGCAAAATTAAATAAATGCGAAAATGACAAAGTCTCTTTAGCTGAACATGTTTGTTATATTTTAGTTCATGCTTATAGAGAAGAAAATGCTAATATTGCAGGTTTACATATACACACTAAAGTCAAAATTCAAAAACTTCTTCAATTAGAAGAAGATAATGATGATGTGAAATTTGATGATTCTTTGTTGGTTGAACCAAAAGTTGATCCAACAATACATCGTTTAGCACTGGATTTTTTAAATAAATAGAAAAGTAGCCACTTGTCATTTTGTCGCGGCTGTTATATATTTATTTTCGATGTCTGAACAAAAAAAATTAAAAATTGGATGGTTCTCTTTTACCTGCTGTGAAGATTCAACAATCATGTTCACAGAGATGCTTAATGATCATTTTTTTGCATGGAAAAAAATTTTAGATTTTCGACATTGCAATGTGTTGAAAAGTAAAAATGAAATGAGTGATATTGATGTAGCCTTTGTTGAAGGTGCAATTTGTACAGATAAAGATAAAGCTAAACTTGAAAAAATTCGCGAGGTTTCAAAATATATTGTAGCTATTGGAGCGTGCGCTGTAACTGGCTATCCTACTGCTCATCGAAACAATTTTAATAAGGAAATGAAAGAAGAAATCGCATTTTATTTAAAACAATTTCATCAAGCTGACACAGTTTATGCCTTACATGAATTAATTAAAGTTGATGATAAAGTTCCGGGATGTCCAATGATTGAAAGTATGTTTGTAAAAACAATGGATAAATATCTGCATGAATTCGGAGTTATTCCTGAAGATGATTCTATAGCCAACCACAAAGATGCACGACATTAATATAAATATTGAAGGTTTGTCGAAAATTGAAGGACATCTTGATATGGATGTTTTTATTAAAGATGGCAAAATTGAAGATGTAAAATTTATGATAATGGAGAACAAGAGATTTTTTGAAAACGCAATTATAGGGAAGCCTTTTTTGCAAATCCCGCAGCTGTTATCGCGGATTTGTGGAACTTGTTCTGTTGCACATTTAATAGCTGCAATTGAAGCTGTTGAACATGCTCTCGACTACACGCCGAGCGAACAAACAATGATTTTACGTAAGCTTCTTACATATGGTTTGATGATTCGAGATCATGCTTTGCATTTATATTTATTCACAATGCCGGATGTAATCGGAAAAGATTCAATCCTGGATTTTGACGAACATGATGAAAAAGAAGGACGACTTTTGCATGACATGTTTGATCTTAAAAGAGCAGGTAACAAATTATCAACAATTACAGGAGGACGCGCAGTTCATGCACCATTCCCAATGCCTGGAGGATTTGTAAAATATCCTACTGAAGATGAAATGAAAGAAATGGTTGTAGAGCTTAAAGGAGTTCGTGAAAAGATTTTATTTGCTATGGAAGTTTTTGACACATGCGACTTTACACTTAAACGAAAAACCAAATTTGTTGGATTAAAAACTGAAGATTACAGTTTTTTAAATGGCCCTGCATTGTGCAGCGAGGGTGGGTTTTGTGTTCCTGAAAAACACTTCAGACAACAGTTAAAAGAGGTTATAATTCCTTATTCTTCTGCGCTTGGTTACACTTTGCACGGAGAGGAATTTATGGTTGGAGCATTGGCAAGAATGAATGTTAATCGAGATGCCCTTCATGAAAATACTAAACGGGATGCAGCTAAATATATTGCAAGATTTCCTTCGATTGATGTTTATCATAATAATTTGGCGCAAGCTATTGAAACTTTACATTCGATTGATCATTCAATTGAAATACTTGGAACTTTGAAAATTGATCCTGTAAAACCAGACCAAATTCCACCAAAAGCAGGTGAGGGTGTTGGTGTGATTGAGGCTCCTCGTGGAACTCTTTACCACTATCTTAAATTAGATGATGCAGGAGTTGTGCAAAAAGCCGAAGTTGTGGTCCCTACTGCGCAAAATCAAATTAATATTGAAAATGATATTAAAGCGTTAGTTCAGGAATATTTAGATAAAGATGGAGAAGATTTAGATCAGGATTACGTTAGATTTGAAATCGAGAAATTGATTAGAGCTTATGACCCCTGCATGAGCTGTGCGACTCACTTTTTAAAATTAAACTGGGAGTTTGATGGAGTTCGTCCGTCCGGACTCACACTTGACTCGCGATAATGCACTACGTCGTACTTATCCATCCGATTCGCTACACTCATGCGCATGTATAAGCATTTTCGCTCGCTAGATACTCACTAACGTTCGTATCTGATGGAAATAAAAATTCGTAAAGCAACCCTAGATGACGTTAAAGACATGCAAGAGTTCATGTTTCATTTAATGCACGATGAATTAGTAAATTATATGCCTACTAATAAAGTGAAATGGGCTAAATCTAAGAAATCTCATGAATATTTTGTTAATAGAATTAAAAAAATAAATGAACTAGCTATTATTGCTGAGTTTAAAGGTGAAAAAATTGGTTATTTAAGCGGATATGTCCATGGTCCACTTCCCTATCGAACAGAGAAGAAATTTGGAATTTTAGGAGATATGTTTGTTGTACAAGAGCATCGAAGCAAAAAAATTGGAACTAAACTAATTACAGAATTCAAAAAATGGGCAAAAAAGCGTGGGGCAAAGGTTTTGCGAATTGAATCATACTCAGCAAACAAAAAAGCTTTAAAGTTTTATAGACGCCAAGGCTTTGAAGACAGTAGCACTATCCTTGAGCGTAAAATTTGATGGAATTCCTAGAATTTGGATCGTTTTAAACATTCTCAGCTTTTTGTATAATTTAAGACTCCATCCAAGATCAAAATCATGCATAGAATACGCTGTTTGAGACGCAAAGGCATCAATATTATCAAATACTCGAGGTTCTTTTAAACCTTCAACTGTGTCGACTATAACAAGATCCTCAGTGTCTTGTGGGAGGTCTTCCATTGGGTCGTACTCGCGAAACTCAATATCAGGAAATTTAGCCTCGAGTTTAGGTTTGAGTTTGATTGGAAGCGAGTCTTCCTCAACGAGTAGGTTGCCGACAAGGTATATGATTTTCTTCATGAATTAATTATAGCAAAAAATTGTAATAAATAATCTTTATAATACTTATAAAGATCCAATAACAATTTGATAATGAATAGAAAAAATTGTCCTTATTTAGGAATTGAACATAATAAAGAAGAAACTGCTTGTATAGACTGGGGAAAAGTAAACAACGAATTCACTAATAACCCTGAAGGATTTTGCGTTACTCTAAAAAGATTAATAAGGTATCGTTGTCATGCTGTATTCCAAAATGGATTTCCAGAAATAACAGAAGAAGTTATTGATACCTGTCGTGGAAGAAATGAAAATTCTTATGAAGATTGTAAAGTTTTCAAACAAAGAGAAATGGATGCTTAAATAAGCGGCTCCTCAAAATCTTCATTTGCTTCGCCTGGTTTGAGGTCAAACTCACCTGATTCGTCCCATTTGGAAAGCATTTCATCAACCTCTTTAATAGGAGTTGCGTATTTAATTCGAGACTGTGCAATTATGTCAGCAGTGAAGTCTTTTTCAGGTTTAATAACATCTAAAGTTCGTCCGCTAAATGGTTTGCGAACTTCTCCGTTAACTGACATTTTTATGTAAAAATCGCGGACTGCCAGATTAATAATGTCACGGACTTTAAACACAGGAGTGTATTCGTTTTCTAAAACCGTAGCATCTTCCGCACCAACTCTAAAGCTGAGCATTGAACCAACATTACCAAACACAGTTTTGATCATTGAAGGTGAAAGCTGGCCAACAAACTGATGGGCAATAGTTAAATTAAGTTTATATTTTCGGGCTTCACTCATAATTTCTTCAAATGTTTCAGTTGCAAAATTTTGGAACTCATCTACATATAAATAGAAATCTTCACGTTGATCTTCCGGAGTATCAGCGCGGCTCATTGCTGCCTGATAAATCTGAGTTACAATCATCGCACCTAACAAATTCGAATTTTCCTCTCCTAGCAGCCCTTTCGACACTTTCATAAGTAGGATTTTTTTCTTATCCATCACCTCACGGATATTAAATTTATTATCAGGTTGTCCAATAATATTTCGGATCATATTTGTTGCAACAAACTGCCCGACTTTATTTAAAAGCGGCGTAATTGCCTCTGCATCAAATTTTTCACTCCATCCTGCAAACTCATTTACCCAGAAATTCTTAACAACTGAATCCTGAATTCTTGCTGTAATTGTCTGACGATAATTTTTATCTGAAAGCATCTTCAAAATTGACAACACTGTAGTATTTTCTGAGTCCAGAAGCGCCAAAACAGTATATCTTAATACATGTTCAAGACGATCACTCCAGTTATCTCCAAATAACTTTTTAAAAATATTAATAAATCCAACTGTCATTTGCATCTTCAAACTTTCATCAACTTTTACAAGTGGATTAAACGCCACAGGGAAATCAACATCACCCGGATCAAAATAAATAACATCATCTTTTCGATTCTCAGGAATCATTCGCATAACATTATCAACCAAATCACCATGAGGGTCTAAAACCGCTACACCTTCACCATTTTTAATATCCTCGCTAATAAATAATTCTAAAAGTTTCGACTTTCCTGTACCACTCTTCCCTACCACATATAAATGTCTTCGACGATCATCACGTGCAATTCCGAATTCATCAAAATTATTATGATAATTAGTTACTCCAAAGAAACTCGTATTTTTTTTTCGTGTTTTTGGAACATCCTGCGGAGCTTCAGCCTTTTTAGACAAAACATGAACCACATGCGGCACATGATCTGCATTTGGAAAATGATACAAACCAGCAAGCTCTTTTGCACTTATAAGCTGTGATTCAGATAAAGACCGTTTTGTATAATGATCTAAAAATGACTTACTTGAAGTAGTTCGCGTTTTCACAAATTCATTATAATCAATTTTATTAAACTGATAAAAAGCTTTAGCCACAGCTTCCAAACGAGCTGCTGCTCTTGGTTGATCTGAGGCAAAACAGGCGAGTCTAATCTCAAATTTATAAGGATGAGTTTCAGTTTTATCAACAAAAGCCTTCTTTTCTTCAGCAAAAAATTCCTTTCGGCCTTTCATTCGCATATAATTCTTCAATCTAAAAATACGCTTAATACTGTTTATCCACATTCCAAAACGTCTTGTTAAGTGATATCTCCAGTTATCATCTCTTGGAGAAACCAAAATTTGTATCCAAATCTGCTCATCCTGTTGAATTTTCGAAATAACTGAAAAAATACCGGACAAACTATCAACTTCAAAATCCTCAAAATTCATAACAGGATAAATATCGCTTCTCTTAAGCTTAATTCGCGCACCTGCAAAAGGCAGATTCTTTGACTTTGCAAATTCACAATAATCCTTGCTTTCTTTAATCTCACAATCAGGATAAGTGCTATAAACAAGCCCTTCAACTAAAGCCTGAAGATTATCAGGAACAACAATATATAAATACGCATATTGCTTATATCCAAAAATTTCCAAACTTACTACCTTTCCTTTTACTGACCTATAAAGGTTGTTCAGAAATTGCTGAAACATTTGTTCCTTTTTTGGATTAGCTTCCTCTCCTTGCGGGACTATAATGTGTAGATATCGTAATTTCATACTTTAATTATACCATTTTTTGAACTCCTGGCAAAGTTGTGAGCTCGCTAAGTTTACATATTTGGACCTCCATGCTATTGTAGCATAAGTTTATTTATTTTTAATTAAAAATATGAGTACTCCTGACGACATTCCCCCATCCCCCATACGATCGTCTCGAAACCTAAAAAAAATAATCGAAAAGCTTCAAAACAAGCATGAACTTCAGGAATATGTTGAGCAATTAACTGCTTTTAATGCTTATCATTTAACTGATGTAGCTGAAGAAATGCGGCAAAACTTAATGCTTCATGGCTTAGATGAAGATGATCTTTATGAAATCCATGAGTATTTGATGGTAAGTTTTGATGGAGATTTGATGAAAACAGAGAACCAAAAGCTTACTCAGGATCGTGCTGATGATTTAAGTGGAATGATTAGCACTTAGAGCATCTGCCATAAGCATTTATATAAGCTTGATCTACTTTAAAATCACGCACAAATTCCAGACATTTTACGCATTTGAAATTAGCTGGAGCATAGACGTTTTTAATTGATCCACAATGTTTGCAAATCAAATGATGATGCGGACGATCATCTGCCTCATATAATGCTTTGTCAGTTAAAGTTAGCTTTTGAACCATTCCCTGATCAGCTAAAATCCCTAAATTTCTATAAACTGTTCCAAGTCCAATTTGAGGATCATTCTTTTTAACTAATTTATGAATCTCTTCAGCAGTTAAGTGCTTTTTTGATTCTTTTAGTTTCTTATAAATTAAATCTCTTTGTGGCGAATATCTATATTTCATGGCCTAATTCTAATGAATTTCTTGCAAAATGTTAATAAAAAAAATATTATTAGAGAGAAAGTGGGTTTCTCTGAGAAAATAGGTTTCTCTGAAAAAGTAACTTTCTCTAGAAATTTAACCAAAAATTATCATGAGTAAAGGAGCAATTGTAGACGAAGTAACGTGTATTGGATGCGGACTTTGCGTTCAGTTATGCCCAAAAGTTTTTGCTATGCAGGATGATGGAAAATCAAAAGTAATCAATCCAACAGGAGATGAAGAAGGGAATATTCAAGGTGCAATTGATGCATGCCCTGTCCAGGCGATTACATGGACTGAAGAAAAAACAGCTTAAATTAACAGAAAATTATTATGAGCGATCAATTAGTGTGGTACGTTGTGCCAATAGTTGTAGCAGCATCAGTATTTTTGATTGCTGTTATACTCGAATTCATAGCACAAAAAAATCATGCAGTTAAAAAACTGCTTAATTTATTGCGTCGTGGATCATTTTTATCTTCTACTTTTTTATCAATCATTGTTGGAGTTATTTTAATTGCTGCAGCAATACAAAATTATTTATTTTCACCGGGGCTCGGTTTAGTTGATGACTCTTATCTAAGTTTGGCATTACGATTAGGTCAGTTAACAATTGGGCTTGGTTTGATTTTAGGAACCTTTGTCAGACTTTCAACTTTAGGCTTAATTGCATGTTTTATTGCAGGATTCTTTATGTTTCCGGCGCTGGATATGCTTGATTACACTATCTTTTTGGGAATTGGCGTATTTCTATTTTTAGTTCATCGGGATGCTCTTTCATTTAGCTTTTTCTTTCATCCTGTTGAAAAAAAGGAACTTTTCGATCAATACAGAAAGTATGCATTACCTTTATTGAGATTTATTGCAGGATTCACGCTTGCCTATGCTGCCTGGCAACATCATATTTTTGATAACAGCACTGCTGTGGCGTTTTTAGATGGGCGTCCATTATTAAATTTTATGCAAAGTGTTTTTGGATTCGAAAACTACACTAACTTTTGGTTTGTGATTCATACTGGAATTTTCAGTATTTTATTAGGAGCTCTTTTAGCATTTGGATTATTAGAAAGAATAGCAGCAACAATTATTGGTATCGGCTTAATCTTTACGGTTTTTATTGGAGGATTTAACTTTTTACCTGTTGTTTTACCTTACTTTGCAATAATTTATATTATCTTCACAGGAAATCAATTTGAAGAAAGAGAAAGAGTAGCAAAAGATTAACCATTCAATTCACTCTGAACAAATAGAGTATGAATTCTTTTATTAAATCTTTCTTTTGCCAAAAATAAAACAGCTGTAGACCTTCCTTGTTTATGAAATGTCTCTCTTAACTCTCCAATTTGTGTTGCTTCAGCTTTATTATTAGCATCAAAATCCGTTACAAAATCCATGTTGTTTAAGCGTTTCTGATGGCTGATATATACTTCACTCATAATACATTTGAAATTAACAAGGCCTTATTCTATAATAAATAATTGAAATTATCAAATTATTTAACTTTTCAAAAATGAAAACTTATGACGATTCCCTCAGCTATTATGATCCAGATTATCAACCAAAAGATTCAGACATTATTTGTCTTTATAAATACGAAACTCAAGAAGGTGTAGAATTTGGTATAGGAGCAGAACAATTAGCCGCAGAGAGTTCTATCGGGACATGGACAAAGATCGCTACAATGAGCGATGAAATCGCTGAAAAACTTAAACCACACGTTTTTCATTTAGATGAAAAAGGTGGTTATGCAAAAATCGCATATCCTATTGAATTGTTTGAGCCAGGAAATATGTCTGGCATTCTTTCTTCAATTTGTGGGAACATTTTAGGAATGAAAGTTCTTAAAAGCCTGCGGGTTTGTGATATTAAATTTCCAAAAGATGTTGTTTCTTTAATGCCTGGGCCTGCTCATGGAATTGATGGGATTCGTGAAATAAACGGGATTCAAG
>JAUVDZ010000132.1 GCA_030595015.1 Candidatus Peregrinibacteria bacterium
AAGTTCATATCAGAAAATGATTTAACTCCTGATGAAAGAGAACAAGTTCTCAAAGATTTATGGGGGGGATTAAAAAATGGTGGAAAGGTAAACATACTTTCGACAGCACCGCAATTCGCCCGGGTTGCATTGGAGGCAGAAATTGGCAAAAACGAAAAAATAATTCCAACCCATTTTTTCAATCCTAAACTATCCAGTAAACTTATGAATCTAGCTGAATTTATCGGTGGCTGTGGGTGCGGCAGGTTTTACTGTGCTATACGGCCAAATGGCAACATTGAACCATGTGTGTTTTTCCCCCTTACTGTAGGAAATATAAAAGAGGATGATTTTGAAGACCTTTGGATAAATAATTCTGTTTTTAGGGACATAAGAAATAAGAATATTTTGGAAGGAAACTGTGGAAAATGTGATTATCGATATTATTGCGGAGGATGTAGAGCTAGAGCATACGGTTACACAGGTAATTATTTGGCTCCAGATCCTGGGTGTATTATTAATAAAGATTTTTGGGAGAAATTGGAAGCTAAAAAAGTGACGAGTGTTAGAGAATATGCCTAAAATTGTTTTGACTGCAGACAGAACATTGATGTCTGAATACAATAAGCATGAGTTCTTGGGTTTTGCTGCATGTTCTCCAAAGTTTATACCAGGTTGGCTTTACACAAAAATATTTTGTCCTCCGCTGAAAGAGGAAAACGGTGGAGTAAAGTTTGGTCATTGCGGTCAGAGAAAAATTGAAGCATCATTATTGAATAATAGTTTTAGTGAAAAGGATGTAGCAGTTGTTCGTCCAGACAGGCTCAACAAGGTTGTAAATAAAGAAACCAAAGTGTTATGCATCACAACCCATGATCCGTTGGGTTTAGGTCCTGCTTCTACAACATTTAGTGATTTGGCTGGTAAAGAAACATTTACTAGCTTTTTTTTTAGAAAATTAATTACTGATCCTATCATTAGAAAACATAACTTGACTGTTATGGTAGGCGGCCCTGGTGCCTGGCAGCTTACCGATGAGAGAATAATGGCAAGATTTGGTATCGATAGTGTAGTGGTAGGTGAAGGTGAGATAACAGCAGTAAAATTGATAGAGAATGCTTTGAATGGTGAAAAACTACCTCCATTTGTCCAAGGTGAAGTTGTCCCATTGAGTCAGATACCACTAGTAAGAAATCCAACAATAAACGGCATAATAGAGATATGTCGTGGATGTGGGAGAGGATGTAAATTTTGCAACCCCACTATGTTGAACTTTAGATGCCAGTCAATTGAGAACATAATGAAAGAAGCAAAGTTAAATGTAGATGCTGGAAATGGGGTATTATTTCATGCCGAGGATGTTCTCCGGTATAAAACAAAAGGTTTTGTGCCAAACGAAAAGGAAGTATTGAAGCTCTTTAATGGGGCAAAAAAGCTTACGGATAATATTGGTATCAGTCATTTTGCACATGCATCAGCTATGGCTAAACCTAGTTTAATTGAAAAACTATCGGAGTTGATGGATGCTGGTTCTAAGAACTGCCCTTTTTTAAGTGGGCAGGTTGGTATTGAAACAGGTTCACCAAGGCTGGTAGCTAAATATATGAAGGGAAAAGCAAAGCCGTTTAAACCTGAGAAATGGCCAGAGATGATAATTGAGTCGCATAAGCTATTAAGTGATAACCATTGGGTTCCTGTTGAAACTTTGATAATGGGTTTGCCTGGTGAAAAACCTGAAGACACAAGAAAAACGATAGACTTGATACATGATCTGTCTGAGTACAAATCACTGGTTGTTCCCTTATATTTTGTTCCTATTGGAAACTTGCAGGGAAAGGGATTTTTCAGAACCAAATGTAATACATCTGAGCATTGGCAACTACTTGCAGCATGCATAAATCATGATTTTAAATGGGTGTATCAACTTGCAGAGGAAAATCTTTCAACAGTTGGCATGAGTGGTTGGAAAATATGGATGATAAAGAGAGTGATAAAAATTATGGAAAGAAAATTAAACCCATATCTGAAAATTATGGGGGAGGGGATAAATCCAATAACAAACCCGCCAACGAACGCTTTGAAAAACTTGCCAATCAACGAAAGAAGTTATATTCAAACAGGAGGAATGGGTTGGCGAATTTAGCGGAATTCTGAATATAACGGGTTTTTTCAAAGCATTCCAAATATAATAAAAAAATGTAGCCGGCCAACTTAAAATACTTGTTGAAGGAGAATACGATGAATGAATATATGGAAATGCTGCGGATCAAAGATTGGGTGAAATTCTATCCAATCATTCCAATCATCGGAGCAGTTTTGGCATACGCTGATCTGATTACTCTTATTTTGATCGGTATTGTTTTCTTCTGCGTGATAGGCTACGGTTTCGTCATAAACAATTACTTTGATGTTGAAATCGATAAAAAGCATACTAAAAAGATGGAGGCCAATAAGAATCCTCTTGCTGCAGGTACAGTAGCAAGAAGCAGTATATTGATACTCTGCGGTGTGCTACTTGCAATTGCGGTTGTAATCTCCAGTTTACTGAATCCAGTTGGTCTCCTATTCACACTCATGAGCATTTTATTTCTTACACTTTACTCTGCAAAATACATAAGATTCAAAGAAAGGTTCTTTGTCGATATAATAAGCCACGGGATGATGTCCGGTTTGTTTCCCTTTTTAGCAGGATTTACTTTGGCGGGAGGTAATTTGATGCTGTTTTCATCAACAGGATTGGTCGTCCCTTTGCTTTTTATGGTAATCGGCTGTGAAGCTCTGATCACCCATCAAATAAATGATTACAGGGAAGACCTTGGAAACTCGGATACCACAGTTGTAAGAATTGGCCTGAAGAACGGTTGGATTCTTCTAATCTTATTCGTTGTATTATCTTTGATAAATTTAGAGATAATCTTTTATTACTTTGATATTGGAGCAGCAATAAGCCCTGAATTGATTACCGATTTATTTAATGT
>JAUVDZ010000066.1 GCA_030595015.1 Candidatus Peregrinibacteria bacterium
GGTGACGGCTTCATCGATTGTTTGGATCCCGATTGCGTAGGCGACCCAGCTTGCGTGATTGGACCTGAAGTCTGTGATGACTTCATGGACAACGATGGGGACGGGGATGTGGATTGCTATGACAGCAGTTGCATGTTTACGGTCTTTTGTACCGGCACTTCCGAGATCTGCACTGACCATGTCACCGACAATGATGGTGATGGTGATATCTCCTGCGCTGACCGAGACTGCGCCGCACGAAGCTGCGCTTCAGGGTGTATCTGCACCGCTTACGGTACTCAGCGAGAGACCAACTGCACCGACGGAGTCGATAACAATAGTAACGGCCTGGTCGATTGTCTCGATCCGGACTGTGACCGCGATGTCGCCTGTAAGAGCGAAAACTGCTCAAATGGAGTGGACGACAACGGTAACGGCCTGATCGACTGCCTCGATCCGGACTGCGACGACCTACCCGCCTGTGGAGGCGAAGACTGCTACAACGATCTGGATGACGATGGTGATGGCTCCCCCGACTGTCAGGATAACGACTGTCGGCACCTGCCTCACTGCGCCGTTTGGACTACCAATTGCGCCCCGCTAGCACCGGGAAGCAACTGCGTGGTCGGAGCGACTTCATGCCTGATGGGCAAGTGTAGCGAGGCTGACTCGTTCGCTCGTCAGGTCTGCGTTCCAAACCTCGGTAGCGTCTGCTACGATTCCTACCCCTGGCCTTAAATCTGGGCCAACCAATTCACAACTAATTGATCAACCCCCCTAGCTATTGCTGGGGGGGCTTTTTTTTCCTATACTTTTTTGTAATTAAACTTGATTTTTATCGTTGTAATAGTAGAATAATAAACCATTTAACTAATTAAATATGTCAAACTCAAATGTAGAAACAATGCATGCCTTAATTGATGAGGCAGTTGCAACTCATTTTCATCCGGATAATATGCCTGATGACTTTGATCAATATCAACCTTCTAGATTTAGAAGAATTTTTGGATCAAGAATAACCAAGGTTGTTGCAGGTGTTACCACAGCAGCTGCTTTATTAAGTGGTTGTGTTTTTAATACAAGTGGAACTCCGGCTCCAGATGGTAGACCTGACGTAACTATTCCTACTGATGGTGGTGCCGATGCAGCAGACGGCGGAGATAGTGGTGTTGACGGTGGAGATAGTGGTTCAGATGCAGATGCCGCTCCTGTACAAGAAAATTGTTCAGTAGCTGGAGATGAAGATAATAATGGTCTGGCTGATTGTGCGGATCCTGCATGCTATGGCCAAACTGGCCCTGGACCTGTATTAGGAACTTGCGGAGATGAAGAAACTTTAGCAGCTTGTGCTGATAATTATGATAATGACGGTGATGGAAAAATAGATTGCCAGGATGAGGATTGTTTTGGCACAAGTTGTGCAGAAGTATGCGGAGACGGCTTAGATAATGATGGAGACGGAAAAACAGATTGTCAGGATGAGGATTGTTTTGATCCTTCTTGTGCTGAAGATTGTACCAATCCAGGCGATGAAGATCAAAATGGTTTAGAAGGATGTTTAGATCCGGCTTGTGATGGAGTGCAAGGATGTGAACTTGGAACAGAAGTAAGCTGTGGTGATCTTTTTGATAATGATGCAGATGGAAAAATAGATTGTGCAGATGAAGATTGTTTTGACGCTTCATGCGATGAAGTATGTGATGATGATCAAGATAATAATTTAGATGGATTAACAGATTGTGAAGAAGAATCTTGTGATTTATTTGATGCAGATAAGATGTGCGTTAATTTAACCCCTCATGAACGAAATTGTACTGATGGAATTGATAATGATAATGATGGCGATACAGATTGTGATGATGCTGCGTGTGAGGTTACTGTAGCATGCGGATATACACCTGAAATTTGTAATAATGGCATTGATGATAATGGAGATAATAGAATAGATTGTGAAGAAGCAGCGTGTGCATTAGATGCATCTTGTGTAGAAGCACCTAATTGTGATCCATTACCAGAAGGATCAAGTTGTCCAACAGGACTACCAGTACCAAATCATGTTGGGTATTGTCCGCAAGCATGGGGTGACTTACCAAGAGGATGCCAATAGAATAATACGAACAATTTTTATATACTCTGATTTGCTTTATTTAATCAGCTATGTTTAAGCATTGGCTCGATTAATCCAGTAAATCATGATCCTTGAAAAATCGCTTATATTTTACAGGTGAATCCTGCTTGGATTCATCGAATACAAACTACAAACCAAAAACAACAGGAGAAAACCATGAGATACGCATTGATGACGATTTTGGCGGTTTCCTTTGTGCTTTCCGGGTGTGATAATCCGGACCTCACCTACGAAGGTGACGCAGGCACGAACGACAACCAGAACACCAACGTTTCGGATCCCGATCCGGACCCCAACCCAGACCCGTGGGAATGCAACATTGAGCTCAAATCCAGCGAACGCATCGCGGTCTGGCTTGAAACCGACGACGGATGGTTCGAATTTGGACCAGATTTTACCGTTGAAGAGTGTCCGACCGGACCCAAGTACACCTTGGGATTCAACCCCCTCGGCATCTTTGTGGTTTCTGCCGAAGTTGATCTTGAGATCACGAGCAGTTGTTTTGTGGACATGTACAAGATCGACGAAGATCCGGCCGCGCTTTACAACTTCTGGGAGTTTGAGTCAACGCTCAACAGCTTCTGGACGCTTCCGAGTTACTGGATCTATGAGTTCTTTCCGCAGGACATGTCACGTGCTGAAGGCTTCGAACTATCAGCCAGCGCATTCATTTGCTCCCTGAATCTCGATATGCTCAACTTGGGCTGTGGAGAACACTTCGTCAACAACAATTTCTTCGTTTCCGAAGGGAGCGTCGTCCACGACAAGTACTATGAAGGCGACTGGATGCCAATCTTGCGCTTCGGTGTCGTCCGTTAACTTCAATCATGAGGGTCTCCTTAGGGTCCCGCCTTGTCCCCCTATCGCCCCCTGGGGATGACCTTTTTATGGGGCCACCGGTTTAATCTTGTTGTGCGTCCCGCATAACACTAAAACACCGGTGGCCCCACCTTTTCTTAAATTGTATTCAATTAAATATAAGCGATTTTAAATCTTTTCATCAAAGTTCTCCTCGTAGCGCTTAGCAAAGTGCTTTAATTTGAATTTGTGGCTTTGCGTTCCGCTGTTTTCGATTACATAAGCAGCAGTTAAAGCTCCGACTTTACATGCTTTTACATGATCAAATCCTTTCATAACTCCATATAATAAACCTGCTCTAAAAGCATCTCCACAACCTGTTGGATCAACTATACTTTCAGGTTTTGCTATTGGAATATTATGAGTTTCGCTTCCTTTTCTTAGAATAGCACCTTTTTCTCCTTTAGTTTCAATAAAAATAGGAACCCGATTAACAATATCGTCAATATTTATATTTAATCTGTTACATAAAAGTTTAACTTCATAATGATTAGCAATGAATCCAAATGCACTATCAAGTAAAAATTTTAAATCCTCTAATTCAAAGGCCGGAGTCATCTGACCCGGATCAAAAATATAAGGGATTTCCGCCTCTTTTAATTTATGAGCAAGTTTCAAAGTTCGTTTACATACATCAGGAGATAATATAGCAATTTCAATATCTAGAAAATCCACTTCATTTAAAGGGATTTCTGAATCTTCATCTTCCATTGCACCAGGAGCAAAAAATGTAAGCTGATTTTCTGTATCATCAGTTAGAACATAAGCAGTAGCAGTGAAATCATCTTTTTTAATTCCAATATGTTTATTTGAAATTCTTTGTTTCTTCATCTTTTTTTCATAATTCCCAAAATCCATGCCAACAACCCCGTAAAGCAGGGGATTCACACCTAACAAACTCAGGCTATATGCAATATTCCCTCCACATCCACCAAAATGCATAACTTTATCACGTGCAGTAAATGCAATATTAATATGCTCAAGGTGTTCACTTAAGAAAGTGTCACTAAAGGTACCCTTGTAACGCATAATATAATCATAGGCAATTGAGCCACTAACGAATATTTTTTTTCTCATTTCTGGATTTAATTAGTTGGAATTGGATTTTCTGAATAAGAAGGTATTTTTTCTTTTAGATCCTTATGTTTGCGTCCCTGGTAGTTTTCATCAATATGAATATCGCGGGCAATAACACCGGCTCTAAATAAACTTTCGAAAGTTCCTGCGTCAGTCCATCTTTTTTTAAGAATTGTAGCAGTAAGCGCATTATTTTTAATATATTCATTATTTACATCAGTAATTTCATATTCACCTCTATTAGAAGGGGATAGTCCTGCAATGATATCAAAAGCATCATTATCAAATACATATAATCCAGTAACTGCATAATTAGATTTTGGATGTTTTGGTTTTTCTTCAATCCCAATAACTTTTTTACCATCTAATTCAGCAACTCCAAATCGATTAGCATCATCTAATTCTTTTAAGAAAACATGAGCACCTTTTTTCCCTTCGTGAGCTTTAATTTCTTCACTTAAATCATCTTCAAAAATATTATCACCTAAAATAACTGCAAAACTTTCCTCTCCAACAAAGCCTTTTGTTAATCCAACAGCATGAGCAATACCTTCAGCTTTTTCCTGAACTGTAAATTGAAGATTGCATCCGAATTTTCTTCCATCACCTAATAATTGTAAAAATGAACCAGCATGTGTTGGTCCTGTAACTATTAAAATATCTTTAATTCCGGCCTGCACTAATGTATTTAGCGGATGGAATATCATCGGTTTATTATAAATTGGCAATAAATGTTTGTTTGTAACCTCTGTTAAAGGTTTCAATCTGTTTCCCTGTCCTCCTGCGAGTATTACACCTTTCATTATAAGAGTCGGTTAAGATAGTCTTTTAGAGCTGCTTCATGTGACCGTAAACGTGGCAATTTAGTATTTTGAAGAGTTGATATTTGTGGTCTTTTTGCCGGCCTGGAAAGCTCACTCGATTTAATACGACGTAAGTCTACATTACTTAAATTAGCTAGGTCAAAAACTTTTTTTGCAAAATCATACCAGGTTGTCGCATTTTCATTCACAAGGTGGTAGATTCCGCTTGGATAACCCATTTGAAAGTTGTTGTAAATTGCATTTGCCAAATCTACACTATATGTTGGTTTGCCTATTTGATCATCAACTACACTGATTGGTCCTCCTTTTTTAGCCAAATTAAGCATTGTTTTTACAAAATTATTGCCATGCATTCCAAATAACCAGGAAGTTCTGATTATAAAGAACTTATCAGTATTTTCCTGAATCAGAGTTTCACCTAAAAGTTTTGATTCACCATAAATATTTATAGGATTTGGCTCATCATATTCAGTGTATCCTTCTTCTTTTGTCCCATCAAAAACATAATCAGTACTAAAATAAGCTAAATACGCACCTATATCATTACAAAGCTTTGCTAAATGACCATTTGCCTTCCCATTAATATCCATCACAAAATCACGCTTCATCTCGCATTCATCAACAAAAGTAAAACCAGCCGCATTAATTACCAGATTTGGTTTATAATCAGTTAACATTTGCCTTAATGCTTCTTCGTCAGTTATATCTAAATCTTCTTTGCTTGTTGAGAGATATTCAAATAATCCGGAATTCTTACAAACAGAATCAATTTCACTTCCTAAAAGCCCGTTTTTTCCGATTAAAAGGACTTTCATCCGACACGAGTGTTATTAGTTGTTTGCAAATTCTTTAATTTTATCTATAACTTCGTCGATTTTAACATTATTAGCTTCTTTTGATGATCGTTCTTTCCATTCAACACTGTTTTCGCCAAGCGTTCTTTTGCTTATCACAATGCGTAAAGGAAGACCTATCAGATCGGCATCATTCAATTTAAGCCCAGGGCCTGCATCTCTATCATCATATAAAACTTCAATACCTTCGTTATTCATGTTTTCATATAATTTTTGAGCAATGGTTTGAACTTCGTCGTCATTTCCGATAGTTACAAGTTGAACTAAATATGGAGCAATTGATTTTGGCCAAATAATACCTTTGTCATCATGGAAAGCTTCAACAATTGTTCCAAGTAAACGAGTAGATCCGATTCCATAGCAACACATAATTACAGGCTTCTTTTTTTGATCTTTGTCAGTAAAGCTTAAATCAAAAGCATCACTGTAAATTGTTCCAAGTTTAAAAATATTTCCAGCTTCAACTACTTTATCTTCTTCTAATTGTGTATCACATTTAGGACACATGAATCCACCTTTCACTTCAACAAAATCAGCAAAGTCTTTAATTTCAAAATCACGTCCTATATTTACGTTTTTCCAGTCTTTATTTATCTCATTCGCACCTGTTTCAAAGTTTTTCATTTCTTTAATTGAAAAATCTCCGATAAATGTAATCTTATCATTTGGCTTTCCATCAGCCATTAATGGAGAAATGAATCCTTCAACCAAACCATGTTCTTTTAGCTCTTCTGACTTTGCAGGACGAACAAGTTTTTTAAAATATCTTTCAACTTTTTCATGATTAACTTTAAAA
>JAUVDZ010000022.1 GCA_030595015.1 Candidatus Peregrinibacteria bacterium
CCATTCCTTCCATTTCAGCAGTAAGAACTGCGGATTGAGGTTTTCTTCTGTGATTTTTGAGCGAGTTAATTGCGATTCTGTACAACCAGACTTTTATAGAAACGCCAGTCCATTTAAATTTATGGAACGATTCGAATGCTTTCATAAAAGTGTCGGCTGTAATGTCGTATGCGGCTTCTGCCGAGTTAGTCCGCTTTAGAAGATATTTGAGGATCCGTTCGTAATAATAACTGTATATTTTTTCGAACTCATTTGGATCTTTTTTGAACGCCTCAAGTATTTCTTGCTGGACCTTTGGGGATAGGTCTTGAGAATTCATATATATAAGGTAAGGAATAAATTTAGTGTGCACTATGTGCTCGATACATACAATAACAACTTTTACGTGAAAAGTTGCGGTTTTTTGTTGGGGCAGAGAAAGGGCTTTCTCTATTAAAGGACTTTCTTTAAGAAAGGACTTTACTTAGTAAAGTCGATTGGTTGGCAAATTGCGAATAGTGACTATTATTTAAGAAGCTTCTCAAATCTGGCCTTATCATCATATGGTCCGATTACTCCAACTCGCAATTTGTCTTGAGCTAGTACTTCTTTTGCGACTTCGTGAATTTGGTCAACTGTAACTTTGTCGAGTTCCGCCATTATTTGACTTGGCGTCATTATTGATCCGTGTAAAAGTTCGTATTTCCCTAATAAATGTGCTTGTTGTTCTGAATCTTCAAGCCGTAAAATCATTTTGCCTTTCATATAGTTTTTGGCTTTTTGCAGTTCTTCTTCTGGTACTTTTGCTTCGCGGATTTTTGCATATTCCTGAACAATTGATTGAATTGCATCGTCTATTCGATCAACCTGAACTCCTGCAGATGTTGAGAAAATTCCCGTGTCCACAAAGTTATCTGAAGATGTATTGATGTAATAGCAAAGACCTTTTGCTTCGCGGACATTCAGGAACATTCGCGAGCTCATATTTCCGCCTAAAATTATTGAGAGAAGTTTTTCTGCCCAGTGTAAATCGTGTGATTCTTTATAGGATTCCGCTCCAACTACAACATGTGCTTGTTCGGTTTTTTTGTCATGAAGATAAACCAGTTCGCCTTTTCCTGGTTTTTCGTAGTCTTTAAATTCAAATGCTTTTTTATCGTTATTGAAATTGAAATGCTTTTCGAGCATTGGTAAATGTTTATCTTCATCAACATCACCAGCAAGAGTCAGCACAATATTGTCTGGTGTGTAGAGTTGATTTTTATATTCCTGAAATTGTTTTTGTGTTACAGATTTGATGAATTCCGGAGTTCCGATTTGGTCTCTACCAAGCGGTTGATCGCCAAAGACGAGTTTTTCGAAGTCCCATCCGATTTGATACATTGGAGTGTCCTGATACATATTATATTCCTCTAAAATTACACCTCGTTCTTTATCGATTTCTTTTGTGTCGAATTTTGCATTCAGGAGCATGTCTCCAAGGACATCCATTGCTACTTCAATTTGATCGCTAGCAGTTTTCACATAATATCCTGCATATTCTTTTCCTGTGAAAGCATTGAAATCTCCACCAATTGAATCAATTGCTTCGCTGACTTCTTTTGTATTTTTATACTTAGTCGCTCCTTTAAAAAACATATGTTCTAAAAAGTGTGAAATACCGCTTATTGACTTGGTTTCATAGCGTGATCCAGCGCCAGCTAAAACAAGAATTGTGACTGCTTTTGTGCTTTCAAGCTTTTCAGTAATGATGCGGAGGTTATTTGGAAGGGTAGTTTTCTTGTGCATTTTGTGGGTGTTAGTTCTGAGAAAGAGAATAACATTTTCGGTCGAGATATTGAAGTTAGATTTTTGTAGATTGAAATCCCTCCCGGGAGGGATTTGAGATTGGCTCCTCGCGCTATCAAATACCTTTACCGAGTAAGCATTATCGATTAAAATAGAACTCCACATAAACACTTAAAGAAGTATTTTGCGCAAATCAGGATATAAGACAAATAGGCGAGTGTCTCCGAGGACAATGAATATGAATACTGTCACAATTTTGATGATTATTGTTGTGCTTGCCAGTATGGTTATTGTTGGTCGGCTTTTTTATTTACAAGTAATTAAGTACGGTTTTTACCAGGAGGCTGCGGCTCGTGAGCATTCTGGATACACGGAACTTCCGGCTAAGCGTGGTGAAATCCTTGTTAAAGATTACACAACCAATGATACGTTTACTGTTGCTGCGAATACTACGATGGATTTGATTTTTGTTGATCCAAAACTCATAAATAATAAAATGCTTGTGGCTTCAGCGCTTTCAGAAACTCTTTTTGATCTTCCAACTGAGCGTGAAAAAGACAATTATCGCATAATAACAGAGCAGCGTGAATTTAAAAGAACAGGAAATATGGAGGCATATGATCGGGTTCAGGCTCTATCTGACGAAGAATTAAAAGAGGGTTTTTATCATACAATTTTAGACAAAGTGAGTCGCGATATCCGTGATGAAATTTTATTGGATTCGAATTTGCCAGACACTTTTCTTGATGAAATCCGGGATAGAAATCTCAATGGAATTGAAATTGTAAAAGGCAGTTTAATGGCTTATCCAAATAAGATATATGATAAGCGGCATGTTGCAAAAGCTTTGAGTGATTATGTTCAGATTGCGCCTGCGCGGCTTGAGCAAATTTTAATTGGAGAGAACAGATATGAAATTATTGCCAACAAAGTTGCTCCTGAGAATTCGCGTGCTTTACGTGAGATTATTACTGCTGATGCCGAGGAAAAACCAGGTGAGCAAAATTATCTCGGAATTGGATTTAAAGAGGAATATTATCGGTATTATCCGGAGAGTGTTTTTGCTTCGAATCTTTTGGGATTTGTTGATAAAGCAGGAAAAGGTCAGTATGGAATTGAGGAAACTTTTGATAAATTGTTACGTGGGAAAAAGGGGATATTTAAGGCGCAAAGAGATAGTGTGGGTAGGCAGATTACTGTGGGAGAAAGCGTGATTGAACCTGCTGTGAATGGTATTGATATTACTCTTACAATTGATCGGACTATCCAACTTGAGGTTGAGCGGATTTTGAAAAAAGGAGTTCAGAATTTTAGAGCGAATAGTGGGCAGGTTGTGATTTTGGATCCGCATACTTCAAAGGTAATTGCGATGGCTCATTATCCGACTTTTGATCCAAATAGTTATTCTGATGCTTTTGATCGTGTTGATATTGAGCTTAATGAAGAGGAAGTCGAGAGTTTGATTCCAATTGAGGAAAGTGATGAGCATTTTGTTTTTTATAGAAATTATGACACTGATGATAAATATGAAGTGTTTAAAGATATTGAAGAAGGTAAGGATTCGGTTTATCAGCGTTATGTGAATTTCTTTGGTGCCGAGGTTTATCAAAACAAAATTGTGGCTTCGATTTATGAGCCGGGTTCGGTTTTTAAATCTATTGCAATGGCTGCAGCAATTGATGATGGGGATGTGACGCCTAACCATACTTTTTATGAAAGCGGGCCGATTGAGGTTGATGAATTTACGATTCGAAACTCGACTGATGAGTATCGCGGAAATCAAACAATGACAAATGTTTTGGAGCAATCTTCAAATGTTGGAATGGCTTACGTAGCAAAGAAAATCGGGCGAAATCTTTTTTATAGTTATATGATGAAATTTGGATTTGGAGAACGGACCGGGATTGAATTTGATACTGAGGCAGGTGGAAAAATCGAGCATTTTACACAATGGGCAGATTCAGAATTGGTGACTCATGCGTTTGGTCAGGGTATTGCTGTGTCTCCGTTGCAAATGGCAAATGGATATGCTGCTTTGGCGAATGGGGGGGTGCTTATGCAGCCTTATATTGTTGAATCAATTACAAAAGGAGATGGAACAGTTGAAGTAACTGATCCTATTATTATTAGTCAGGCAATTAGTGAAAACACTTCAAATACTATTACTGCAATGTTGGTTAGTGCTGTTGAAAATGGTGTGGCAAAAAACGGGATGGTTGATCGTCATTATGTAGCAGGAAAAACCGGGACATCTCAAACATATAAATGGGGAGAGCCTTTAGAAGGAGCCGGAACAACCATTACTTCATTTGCAGGTTATGGGCCGGTTGATGATCCGCGTTTTGTTATTTTGGTTAAATTGGATCGTCCGCGAACAAGCGAGTGGGGTTCAGATACAGCAGCCCCAATCTTTAGTGATATAGCAGAATTTTTGTTTAGTTATTATAATATTCCTCCGGATAAGTAGGGGGGATGCGAAAGGGTTGACAAAATAGGCTAAAAGTAGTACGATGAGCTTCTTTTGTGAACTTTGAAAATCAGCTTAATTTAAGCTGGCGAACATAAGTGTCTAAAGTACAGAATTTTCACCAAACAAGGTTGAAGGCTGTCAGGACATTTGTTCCTCGTCAGTTTTCAGAAAAAGGAGAGAATTATGATGATTTCAAACGACTCACGGCGCGTGCTCGGCATGTTGATTGGGATGATCTTGATGATCAGCGGGACGTTCATATATACAGAATACATGAAGTTTACGTCAGCTGGGTATGTGAAACTGGTCGGCTTTTCGGATATCTTGCCGGAGTTCTGCAATAACGAGGAAGATGACGATGGTGACGGGAAGGTGGATTGCAAAGATTCAGATTGTTTTACTCACAAGACCTGCAAAAAGCCAAAGCCAAAGTACATCCCTTGCGCCTCCTGTCCCACGATATTGCCACATCCCTGCAAGCTTGGTATGTGCAAATATCACTTCAACGAGCAGCAATGCGAGTTCATATGCCTTTATCCCTAAGGAGAATTGCACTAACGGTAACGGATCAGCTGACTGTCACGATCTAGAGTGTAACCGGAGAGCCTCCAAGGCTGTCAGGAAGTTTTAAGAGGAGAAAGAACCATGAAGAAAAATGAATTGGGGTATTTGTTTGTCGGGTTGTCACTTTTTTTGGTTTTGATAGTTGTGGTTGTAGCTTTGGGGCTATTGCCCCACAAAGAGCGGAGCGAGCCCCGCGAGTGCGAGCCCTGTAAGTGTGAGACTACTACGCACTTGGTTAAGGGCGAAATCTGCTACGACGGCTTCGACAATGATAAAGACGGCTTTATCGACTGCGATGATCCGGACTGTAGTTACGCAGCGACTTGTAGGCCGTTGGGTGACAGTTGCGAAACCAGACTGTCGCCCCCATGTCAGTTTGGTGTCGTCTCGGAGCAAAATTCTCGAGGCATGCGTCGTTGCGTGCCAACGAAAGATGAGTGCTATTCCCAGGATGATGCTGAGGAGGCGGAGCAGCCTGGTATCGAAAATTGCAGCAATGGGATCGACGACGACAGCGACGGCTGGCTTGACTGCCTAGACAACGACTGCGCAAATGCGAAGTTCTGCCAGTTCTAGTTCAAGACGAGGAACACGGGGTACGACATCAGTTCGTACCCCTTTTCCTCATACCCAAAATATGCTTAAATGGTGATCCGAGAGAAAGGTACTTTCTCTGACAAACCCACTTTCTATGAAAAAAATCATACTAACATTATTGGCCCTTATCCTTCTCGCCCCAACGGCTCTCGCCAAGGAGTACAATGTTTCTGCGTGGCTTCCGAATTGGGAAGAAGAAGAGGCGTTTCAGAGCTTTAAAGACAATGTTGACTCGATAAATGTGATCTCGCCTTTTTGGTATCATTTAAACGATGATGGCACGTTGGCTCCGCCGAAAAATGGTGAGAATCGAGAGATTATTGAGTTTGCGAAAGAGAACAATATTCCGATAATTCCGACCATCAGTAATTCATTTAATGGTGATCGGGTTTCTGGAATTATTAATGATCCCGAAATTAAGCGCGAGAGCATTCAGAATATCATCGATGTTATTCAGGAATTTGATTACGACGGAATTGATATCGATTATGAGGGTCTTCACAGTGAAGACAAGGATGCATTCACGAATTTCATAAAAGATCTTCGCGAGGAGCTTAATCATTATGATAAAAAGCTGACAATTGCGATTCAGGCAAAATCGTATCCGGCTTTGATAAAATATGGTGATCGTGGGCAGGATTGGAAGGCTTTAAGTCAATATGTTGATGAGTTTAGAATCATGACTTATGATTATGGTTGGAGTGGCAGTATTCCGCGTCCTGTTGCGCCTTATTATTGGGTGGAAGAAGTGATTGAGTATGCGGTTGATAATGTGCCGAGGGAGAAGATTTTTATTGGTGTTCCTTTTTATGGATATGGCTGGAGCGATGATCATTTTAGTAGTTATACTTACTCGACAATCGAATTGATTTTGGATAAATATGGAGTGGATTTCCAGTATGATCCTGAGACAAAAACGAATAGACTTTTTTATATAAGTGAATTTGATACGCGTGAGCCAAAGGTTCCGTATGAAGTTTGGTTTGAGAATCATGTGAGCCTTAAGCCAAAATTAGAGCTTGTTGAAAAATATGATTTAGGCGGGATTGCGATTTGGCGACTTGGAAATGAGGATCCGATGAATTGGAGAGTGATTGAGGAAATTTTGAAAGATAAACCTTTGGGTGATCAATTATTTTTTAAGGATGTGAATATCAATACTCTATATAATGAAGCTGTCACACTTTTGGCTGAGCTTGGAATCGTTGAAGGGCAGGGCGATAGTCTTGAATTTAAACCGGATGATGGAGTGAATCGGGCTGAAATTTTGAAGATGGCTTTGAATAGTTTTGCTCGTGATACTTCTGCTTATTATTTTGATGAGCTTCGCGGCGATGATTTCACGAATCCTTTTATTGATACAGGTGAGGGAGAATGGTATTTCCCTTACGTTTTAAGTGGAGTTGCTTTTAATTTTGTTGAAGGATATCCGGATGGAACATTTAAACCGGATCAAAAAATCAACCGTGTTGAAGCTTTGAAATTGGCTTTAGAAAGTGCAGGGATTGCATTGAGTCGGGTGAAAGTTGGAGAGCAGTGGTATACGCCATATATGAATTGGGCTGTACGAAATGATTTGTATGATTCTGTGGGATTTTTGCCGGATGAAGACATTAGTCGCGCTGAAGCTGCCAACATAATTGCAAAAGTGATTGATGTTGTTGAGAATTCGTAAGATTTTGCTGGATTTTTGCTTACTCGGTAAGGGTTGCTTACTCGGTAAGGCCTTGTGGAAAAGCCGTTTTTGGGGTATAATAAATAGAAGAAAAACAAACAAAAATAAATATGGAAAATTACTCAAAATTTATATTTAAAAGTGGGCCTTCAAATGCTCCAAAAAGAGCTCCTTCGCAGGCGCCTACAGCTGCAGCAGCTTTATCTGCTAGGCAAAAAAAGAGTGCTGATTTGGTAAAAAAACGAAAAGCTAAAACAGATAAACTTAAAAATACTACTGTGAAAGCTTCAACTGGGAAAGAAAAGGTTTATAAGGCATGTTTGAACAACAATCCAAAAGGAACTGAGAAAATTCAGGAAGATGATGCGAAGTATTTGGCCTTGAAGGAGATTACAAATGCAAAAGATAAAGAAAGAGCCTTTATTTTATTAGGAATTATTGAAAAATTTTTTGGTGGTAAACAAGTAGCCTTAAATTTATATAAAAAGGCTTGGAAAAGCGGGAAATTCGACATTGATGTGATTAGAGCATATTTTAGTAAAGATAAATGTGAAGATGGTGGTAGTTCTGTAGGATTTTATTATGGTACAAGAACTTTTAAAGTTGTTTATTCATCAGTGTGGGGATTGAATAAAACAAAGCCACTTAGTTATAAATTTACAGGTTGGTGGGCTTGGGATAGCGGTGAAGATAATGTTAATTCAATTACTATCTCTGACGATAAAACATTTAAGAGTTGGGCACCTAAAAATTTAAGTGGCGAAGGATATGGTGATGAATTTGTAGGTAAAGATATATTGGATGCACTTTCCAGTAGTAGAAAAGGTTTAAATAAGGAGCTGCTTAGAAAAGAGCGAATAATTAAACTTAAACCTGATGAAAGAGATAGCAATTTAGATCCTCAAAGAGAAGAAGATATTATTATTGAATTAAATAGATTAAAAAATATTCCAGGAGGGGTTTATAAATCAAAATCAAGACAGGAGACTCTTATTTGGTTTAAAAAGCATCAAAATAAATGGACCTCATTAGATAAATCTGTTGCTGGTAAAATGGCATATTTGTTTGGTAGAGGTGCAGGGATGTTTAAATACAGGTATGTACCTGCAAAGAAAAAGATATTTTTTGTGCGAATAGATGGCGCTCCTCTTGATCAAGGTTGGGCAAAATTTGGATATTTAAATGTTAAAGATGGGAAAATTGATGGCAAATGGAATGGATTAAAAGAAGCAGCTTTTAAAACAATGTTTTCAAAAGATGTTTTAGATGAGATGAGTCCTGATGAAGTTAAAACTGAAATCCAAAAACATGAAGCAGAAACTGCAAGGGTTCCTTCAAAAGAGGCTTTACGTGCTGCAACTAAAGGGAAGCTTAAATCTATAGTGAAAAGGCAACCAATGAAATATAGTGCTTTAAATAGCGATTATTATTCAAAAATTGAAAAGAAATTGAAAGCAAAACTTGTTAAAGAAGGTAAGACTGAAGTCAACGCAACGAGATTTGCAGCTGTCAGAATTGAGAAATTTAAAGAAGATGTTGCTGCATATTTTGATTCACATATTTCATTTAAAGAAAAGTTAGAGAACAATACTAATAAGAAAATTACGATTACAGTTGATTCTGAGGATAAGGTTAATATTACATCGCGTGATAAAGCGATTAATAAGCTGAAAAATGCTATTGGTGCTGCAGGCGGTGCTGTAAATAACATGAAAGAATCGGTTAATGAGATGTATAAAAAAATTATGGGAAATGCAGGATTTGTTGGAACTTTTTTGAGTTCTTTTGGAGGTATGCTTGGCGTTGATGTTAAGAAAGATATTGCAGAGTATTTAAAAACAGGAAAGAAGTCGATCGTCTTTACAATATTAGCTTTCTTTAGTGGCGGTGAGGTTTCACGAAGAATGATTGGGGCAAGATCAATTACAAAGTTATCTCAGCTTCAGGTGTTGGCTAATAAAAATGGCGGACGTATATCAAAAAAATTAAGAATTAAAACCGCCCAGGAACTTAAAGGATTAAAAATTGTTATTCCAAAAGGAAAAGGAATTATTCCAGGTGGGAAATTTAAAGTTAAGGTAAAAGGATTGATGGCAATGCAGGAAGTTAGTCCTGCAAAAGCAAGGGCTGCTGCTGTAGCGAAAGGGAAAAGCAAGAAAAAAAGCGGAATCATGGGAATGGCTGGCGGTTTCGTGGAAAAATTAGGTGGGATTTTTGGAGGGAAAAGGCCTCCTACAGGAACCGGACCTTTATTTGAAAATGCTGAAATTACAATTGAACCAAATACAAAAATTCCTAGAGGAACTTATATTCCTAAGGGTGCAAAAATAATCAAAGTTTAATCAAAAATAAAAATGCCAAATAAAATAGAAATAACACCACAGGAACGTGCAAAATTATCAAAAGAGACTTTGATGAAATGGTATGTAAAAGAAAACAACGTTAAGTTGAAAGCTTTGCGTATTGAGATTGGTGAAGCTTTGAGGTCTGGAGCAAGAGATAAGATTGAAAGATTAAAAGCTGTGATTATTGCAAATACAAAAGAAGAATTAAAAAAAGAAAAAGGATTAACTGAGGCGCAAAGAACTGTAAAAGCTGAAGCATTTGCTGAAAAATTTATTAAATATGCAAAAGAAAACAAGAATTTTGGTGATGTATTTTTTACTTCGAGGTTTGAACTTGGACCTACGCCAGTAGAACATCAAACTGCTGGGACTGAAAGAGAAAAATTATTAACAGAATGGATTAATAATAATCCTGAAAAATTAAAGCCTGTTAAGGATAGTCCAAAACATTTTGCAATGAAGGAAATTAAGGATATCAAAAAAAAACAGGAAGCATTTATGCTTTTAGGTTTAATTGAAAAGTTTTGGGGGAAAGAAAAAGCATGGGAATGGTATGCACATTCATGGCAAAAGAAAGATCAGAAAAAACCTGGATTATGGAAAAATGTAAAAGAATATACGAAAAAGTATTTTGGGTGGGGTGGAGCAAAAAGCGAGTGGCTATTTGGTACCGGTAAAGGTGGTCCACTAATATTTGATTCTGATGCTGATAAAGATTCACGTTTTAAAAATCCAGAACTTGCAAAAAAAGGAGAGTTTAATATTGGAAGATTACGAAGTTTCTTTACGAGATCAAAAACCCAGGGTCGTTTGGGGTTTTATTATGGTACAAGAATTATTAAGTGGGATCCTGAAGCAACAGCGGGGACTTGGACAGCGGATTATTTTCAATCGACAATTCATTTTGAAAATGACGAAAAAACAACTGCTGGATTTACAGATCATTTTAAAGTAAAAGTAAAAGGTTGGTGGGCTCACGATGAAATAAGTGAAATTAAAGGAAATGAAACTGAATTTGATGATAAGGGACAAGACTTTGAAAAAGATATATTAGGAAGATTGAGACCAAGTGGTCAAAGTAGACACGAAGATCGTGGAGATGAATGGCTTGGTAGAGATTTTTTGGAAGCTAGTGAATATGTTCATAAGGAATTACTTGGTAAAACAAGTAAAAATATCAATGACAGCGGAGTTGATCCGGATCAAGAACAAGCAGTCCTTGATTTAATTAAAGAGTTAAAAGAAGAAGCACCTAAGGTTTATCCTTCTGCAGTTTCTAAGAAAATTGTTTCGTGGTTTAGTAAGCCTGAAAGAAAAAACAAATGGGTTAGACTTAATGAAAAAATTATTGGATCATTCAATTTCTTATTTGGTCGTGAAGTTGGAGGATTTATATATAGATATAATGCCGACCATAAAAGAATTTACTTTTTAAAAATGCAGAATGTTGCGTTTAAAGGTGATTGGGCTGATGTTGGATATATTGATATTAAGGATGGGAAAGTAAATGAATGGCATGATAAAGAGGATCCTGAGTTATTCTTGAAAAAAGAAATTGTAGATAAAATGAAAGATAAAGAAGTTAAGGATGAATTAGTTAAAGCTAAAGTTGTTAAGTCTGAAGGTTCGAATTTAGATAAATTACAAGTGACTAAAGGTTTAGCTTATATTGTTTCAAGAAAAAGTAAATTTTCAAAAGTAGTTGAATATAATAAGATTAAAGATAGCTATATTTCAAAATTAAAGATTAATTTAAAGAAATTTTTAATTGAGAATCGAAAACTTAAACCTGAATTAGCTGAAGATTTAGCAAAAGTTAGGGCAGAGCATGTTCATAAACAAATAATTCAATTTATTGAAGAAAATGCTGCATTAACTAAAGCAATTGAAGAAAATGATAGGGAAAAATTACGAATTGAGATCAATTCAGATGATGAAGTAAAAGTTGAGATTAAAAATTCAAAAACAGCACGAAAATGGAAAAAATGGGCAAAACAAAAAATAGAAGGGGCAAAAACGACTGCCGGTGATATCGCCGAAGGGACAATGGCTAAGCTTGAATTGAAACTTAGAAAATGGCTTGGTCCTCTTGCACCTGTTGCTGTATGGATTTTAGATAAAGTGTTTAAAATCGGTGATGTATTTAAGAAAATGGCAAGAGGCGGGACGTCACTACTTGGAGGACTTTTGAGCGCTGTATTTGGTG
>JAUVDZ010000027.1 GCA_030595015.1 Candidatus Peregrinibacteria bacterium
CCTTGTACCAACTTTGACGATCAATAAACAGTCGTAAAGCTGCAAAAGTATCCGTCATTGAATCCTTTGGAACTCCTTTAATTTTTTTATAACCCTCATATTGCCCCAAAACAATATTCTTTTTCGACTTACTAAACTTCAAAGCAGCTAAAATGCTGTATTTTTCACGATGCAACGACTCATCACTATTAGTCACAGGTATAGACATTGTTATCAACGCCAAAACCTGCAAAAGATGCGATTGAATCATATCTTTAAGCGTCCCAACTCTTTCAAAATAACCAATTCGTTCTTCAACTCCGACTTTTTCAAAAGCCGAAATCTGAATATTCGCAACTTCAGCTCCTTTGAACATTAAATTTAAAATCCTATTCGTTTCGCGCAAAGTCAAAATCGACTGAACCACGCTCTTTCCTAAATAATGATCCAATAAATAAACCTGATCTTCTTTGAAATATCTCGATACAAAGTGAAACAAATCCCTTGCACTAGACGCATTATCGCCAAATGGCTTTTCGAGAATCAATCTAATATCTTCATTTTCGCTTTTTCTCGTCTCTGCCA
Organism: Candidatus Peregrinibacteria bacterium; assembly: GCA_030595015.1. Taxonomy (GTDB): domain Bacteria; phylum Patescibacteriota; class Gracilibacteria; order UBA1369; family PNNO01; genus JAUVDZ01. The sequence continues at coordinate 565 of JAUVDZ010000027.1, forward strand.
AATTCTCAATAATCGGTTTAAAAACAAAAGGCGGAACAGCAAAATAACACACATTCGCAAGCTTCTTTCCTTTTGAAATTTTATTTAAATGTTTTTTATATTTAACATAATCCTCTTTATGATCATATTGCCCATGCGCATAGTGAACATGTTTCAACAATGAGTTCAAAACCTTCTCGTCAATCTTCTTTTCATAGTGCTCTTTCACATTATCAGCAAAATATTTGCGAAAATCATCCTCAGTCATTTCTGATCGGGCATATCCAACAATATAAAACTCAGTAGGTAGCATTTTTTTTGCATGAAGTTCATATAAAGTCGGAAAAATCTTAATTTGAGCAAGATTTCCAGATGCTCCAAAAACTGTAAGTATAAACGGTTTATCGATTTTATTAGACATAATTTTTTGGTTACCATTCTGTATGAAACGATCCTTTTTTGTCGACTCTTTCATATGTGTGAGCCCCGAAATAATCACGCAATCCCTGAATGAAATTTGCTGGCAATCGCTCACTCGTCATACTGTCATAATATGATAGCGCTGTTGATAAGCCAGGCAAAGGAATTGCTTTTGAGAATCCAAATATAGAGATCTTTCTTAAAGCTGGAATAGCCTGATTAACCTCTTTTGCTAGTTCCTCAATTTCAAATAAATGACCTGTAGTTTTTTCAAATGCTTTATGTAAAGTGTTTAGGATTTCCGCTCTGATTATACATCCACCTTCCCAAATTCGTGATACTTCAGCCAAATCAATATTCCATTTATCTTCATCAGAAGCAGTTTGAATTAGATGATAACCTTGTGCATAACTAATTAACATAGCTGCATACAAAGCATCTTCTAAAACTTTTACAAACTGATCTAATTCAATTTTAGTTTCAGGATCGCTTTTAGTATGATTTTTTGAAAGTTCAACTCTAAGATCCTTATAACTTGAATTAACACGCGCATAGACAGCCTCAGTAATTGTCGACAATCCAACTCCACGATCAAGTGCATCCATTGCTGTCCACTTCCCAGTCCCTTTTTGAGCCGCTTTATCCAAAATAAAATCAACCAAATATCCATCACCTTCTTTTTTTCCTAAAACCTCGCCTGAAATTTCAAAAAGATATGATTTTAATTTTCCTTCATTATATTTTTTAAAGATTTTACTGATTTCACCAGCATCGAGTCCATAAACATCCTTCAATAATTGGTATCCTTCAGCCATAATTTGCATAACACCATATTCAATTCCGTTATGAACCATTTTCACAAAATGTCCGGCTCCTTTTTCACCAATATATGAAACACAAGGACCTCCATTAAAATCCTTAGCAGCAATCGACTCAAAAATATCCTTTAATTGATCCCAGGAATGCTTTGTACCACCCGGCATCATACTCGGACCATGCAAAGCACCTTCTTCACCACCGCTAACTCCACATCCAACAAAATGCAAACTTTCAGCCTCTAATTTATCAAATCTTTTTTCAGTAATTTTATAGTGTTCGTTCCCTAAATCAACAATCACATCGTCTTTGTCGAGCAAAGGCATTAATGATTCAATAACCATATCAACCGGCTTTCCAGCTTTCACCATAATCAAAACTTTTCGCGGCGTCTCCAATGAATCAATAAACTCTTCGAGAGTCTCAAATCCAACCAAATTTTCGCCCCCAAATTCAGAGACTACTTCCTTCATTGTCTCAGTCGTACGATTGTACACTGAGATTTTATGGCCTTTGCTAGCGATATTCCGGGCAACATTAGTTCCCATAACGCCAAGACCAATTAGTCCTATTTTAGACATATTAATCGAGTTTATATTTTTTATAATTAACGCAGTAGTCGTCGCCTTCTTTTTTAAATACGTCGTGTGCTTTGTTAATAAGCTCCATAGCCTGATCAATGCTTTTAACAACATAAATATTGTGGAGATCTTTTTCACTTGCACGGCCTTCATCAATAATCCGCTTTTTCACCCATTCAATTAATTCTTCCCACATCTCTCCAACTAAAATAATTGGCATCGCACAAATATGTTTAACCTGAGTCAATTGCCAGGTATAAAAGAGCTCCAAACAAGTTCCAAGTCCTCCATGAGTAATTACAGCTACATTTGAAAGCACCATAAACATATCTAAACGATCAGAAAATTTACTGAATTTTTTTTCAAGATCCAAATATTTATTTGATTCAGCTTCCCATGGGAGTTCGATAACCAATCCAACAGAATCAACTGAAGAATCTTTTTTCCCGTCCTGATGACCTTCGTTTGCTGCCTGCATTGAACCTGGGCCTCCTCCTGTTACAACATCATAACCTCGTTGGCCGACTTTAAATGCAAGCTTGTGAACTATATTATAATCTTTTTCACCTTTTTTAGTTCGCGCAGATCCAAAAATTGTTACCCTAAAGTGTTTTTTTGCGAGTTCTTCTTCGAGATTGAACATTATAAAATTGAGTTAACTGTTTTAACAATGCTGTCAGCGTCGATGCCGGCTTTTGCATAAAGTTCGAGTGGTTGTCCTGAAAGTTGATATTCAGTTACTGCCAAAGATTCAAATTTTTCAGGACAAACTCCGTTTAATGTCATGTGTCTTGCAAGGCCTGAAGATAAGCCATTATATGGATTGTGATCTTCAACTGTTATAACTTTTTTAGTTTTTTTAATTGATTCAAGTATCGTGTCATCAAAGTCTTTTATTGTTGAACATGCAACAACTTCAACAGACTTTCCTGTTGCTTTAAGCTCTTCCTGAGCTTTTAAAGCTTCAATCACACAAGCCCCGCTTGCTGCAATTGTCAGGTCAGAACCCTCGCGAATTACATCGCATTTTCCATATTCATAAATGTAGTCTTTATCAAAAAATGGAGATCCATCTTCTTTTGCAATAGGAGCAAATTTATGACGCCCCATTCGTACATAAAAATTTCCGTATTTAGATGCCACATATCTGATTATTCGATCAGTTTGATTTGGATCAGCTGGTTCGATTACACGAGTATTCAAATGACCAGCCATAATTCCTTTATCATCGATTGCCTGATGTGTAGGACCGTCTTCACCTACTGAAAGGCCGCAGTGAGTTGCAACCATTTTAACGTTTGTATTGTTGATATCATTTACACGAGCCTGATCTTTAGGACGACTAGTCAAAAATGCTCCGAAAGTCGAAGCAAAAGGGATGTGTCCCATTAATGAAAGCCCACCAGCCATTGAAATCATGTGTTGCTCACAGATTCCAACTTCAATATGTTGTTCAGGAAGCTCTGCCGCAACAAATTTTGTCATAACACTGCCTCTTAGATCCGCAGTTGTAGCAACAATTTTCTCGTTTCGCTTAGCCAAATCCAAAAGTGCTTTTCCATAAGCTCCTCTACAATCTGTAACTTCATCAACAGGATGAACGATTGGTTCACCAACATCAACTTCGACATTTTCTAAAACTTTTCGATACTCAGAATTCTTTGGAGACCACTTAATTGATGGCAAAAATTCATCAATCAAAGCACGTTCTTCATCGCTAACTTTAAGACCTTCTAAAATTTCATCACATTCATCTGGTTTAGGAGCTTTGCCATGCCAGGTTGGTTTATGATGACGACCGTCATCCTCCATAAACGGCACACCTTTGCCCATAATCGTAGTTCCGACAATAACTTTCGGCTTACCATTTGATTCGTGAGCCTTTGCAATTGCATTCCACATTTGATCATAATCATGACCATCACATTCAATAACATCCCAACCACCTGCAGCAAAAACAGCAGGAATATCGATTGGCATAGTTTCTTCAAGAGAGTCTGTAAGTTGGACTGCATTGTAATCTACAAAGACAATAAAATTGTCTAATTGGAATTTGTTCGCAAATAAAATCATCTCATGAACCTGGCCTTCCTGCGCTTCTCCATCACCCATAACTCCATATGTATATCGTCCTGTTTTATTATGTTTTTCACTCCACGCTTTTCCAGCCGCAACTGAAACTCCAACTCCAAGTGGACCTGTTCCGAAATCAATTCCATTTACATGACGCGTAATATGACCTTCATAAACAGAGCCAATTTTTCTAAAAGTTTCAACAACATCGTCTTTTGGAATAATCTTAAGTTCAGCTAAAGTCGAATAAACAGCGGGGGAGATATGACCATTTGAAACAATCACTTTCTCACTTGTTTGAGCGATTATAAAGCTATACAGCAGCGCCAAATAATCAAGAGCTGAAAGCGAACCTCCAGGGTGCCCAGACTGTGAATTTTTAAGCATTGCAATAATTGAATGCCGACAAGATTTTGTAAAAGCTTCTAAGAATTTTTTGTGATCCTCTGTAAGATTCTCACCAATTTTCGGGATTTCCATTATGCGGGTCTGGTTAATAGTTCTTTAGTAAATTTTTTAGAAAGCTCAACTCCCGGTTGATCAAACGCGTTGATACCATAGAACTCTCCTAGAAAAGCAGTTGCTCCTTCAAAGAGCATAAATAACGCGCCAAGATTATGTTCATTAACCTCTGGCACATTTAAAGTTATATTCGGTTTTTTGTTGTGTGTAAGCGCATCTGTCGTTCCTTTTTGTTCAATATGCATCAATTTATTAAATGACACACCTTTCAAATAATAAACCTCATCCCCGGGGATGAGAACTTCAGGCCCTAGATTTTCGACTTTTATAAAAATGAAGAATTTATCATCGGGTCCATCCATATAAAGTTGAGATTGAGAATGCTGATCAGTAACTCCAAGTGCATTTATAGGAGTTAGCCCAACATCTTTAGACTTTCCAATCGATTCAGCAAGAAGTTGACGATACCAATCTGCAAATCTGATTAAACGTTGGCTGTAAGGCATCATCACTGTCATGTTTCGGCCTTCACCTCCATGTTGATGTTGCATTTGCGCAATTTGATAACACATATTTTCTTCTAAATCTTCACTTAAAAATTTATCACGCATTTCCTGCGCTCCTTCGAGTAGTTTTTTGATGTCGATTCCAATTAAAGCCGCCGGCAAAAGTCCAACAACTGTTAAAACACTGAATCTTCCTCCAACATTTTCAGGAACTTCAAACATTTTGATTCCTTCTTTTTCTCCTGTCTCTCTTAACAGCCCAGTTGGACCAGTTATAAACACAAAGTTGTCACATTTTTCTCTAAAATAAAAGTACTGACTCAAAGTTTCAGGAGTCCCTCCACTTTTCGAGATCACAATAAACAAAGTTTTCTCAAAATCCAAAACATCGCTTAATTGAGCCATGTATTGTGGGTCGATATTATCCAGAACATGCAGCTCAATCGACTCATGAAGATGAGTAAGCGATTGTCTTAAACAAATCGTTCCAAGCGACGATCCTCCAATTCCTAAAACAACAATGTCTTCATATTTTCCTTCAACTGACTTAGCAAAATCCAAAATTTCACTCACGTCATTGTCGACGATTTTATAAAATCCCTGATCACGAGCTTCAATTTTGTCTAAATAATTGTGAATGTTCGCACCGTTTAATTTTGCTAAAGAATTTTCTTTGTCTAATTTAATCATAATTATAAATTTTTAACTTTCTCCCAATCAGCCAGGAATTTTTCAAGTCCTGAATCTGTAAGTGGGTGTTTAACTAATTCATCTAAAATTTCAGGTGGGATAGTCGCAACATGCGCGCCAATCACAGCTGATTCAGTAACGTGTCCAACGTGTCTTACGCTAGCCACTAAAACCTGTGTGTCGAAATTGTAATTTTCAAAAATCTCAACAATTTCTTCAACAACTTCCATTCCATCTTCATTAATCGCATCAAGACGTCCAACAAACGGACTAACATAAGTCGCACCATTTTTTGCAGCCAATAAAGCCTGAGCCGCACTAAATATTAAAGTCACATTTGTTTTAATCCCCTCAGCCGACAAAACCTTCAAAGCTTTCAAGCCTTCTTCGATCATTGGGATTTTTATAACAATATTTTTGTGCCATTTCGCGAACTCCCGAGCTTCTTTTAACATCCCATCCATATCAAGCGCAGTAACCTCCGCACTAATCGGACCATCAACAATTTCAACAATCTCTTTAATACGATCTTCGAATTTCACGCCTTCCTTAGCGATTAAAGAAGGATTTGTAGTCACGCCATCAACAACACCCCAAGCATGATACTTCTTGATTGCTTCGATGTCCGCAGTGTCTATAAAAAATTTCATTGTTTTTTACGTTAAGAATGAGGCAAATCTCGTGCCCCATTCTAACATGTTGAGTTTAATTTTGAAAACTATTGATTGTCAGTTTATTTGGTCCAAGGTTTTACAAATCTATCGCATTGCCTTCCACGAATTCTGATTTCTTGTTCCATATTAACAGGAGCTCCTGTTAAGGCTACTAAAACTTCTTCTTTTAAAGCTTTTCGCAATCTATCACATTGCCCTAATGTGTCGAGGAATTCGCAGATAGGTCTAACGGATCCATCTTCAGCGTGTTGAAGAGCTATTGGGTGTGAATCCATGTGTAAATCCGCTCCTGTAACTTTTTTAACTTTCGCATTTTCCTCTCTAAGCCTAATCTCTCCTCGTCCATCGCAAGTACCAGGTGTTGCGCTAAGAACTTTTATTGTTTCCATATTTGGGTTTGTTAAAAACAAAAAGGATGCAATAATACACCCTTTTTTACCAATAAGTCAAATGTTTGCTATTCCACAATCAAATTCCCCACCATTCCAAGCTCTCGATGATCGTCTACACTACAGTAAAATTCAAAGGTTCCTTTTATTGTCGCAACAAAAGTTACCTCAGTTGTATTTCCTGAAGTTATAGTCAAAGATTCAACATCATAGCCTGCAATTGTAAAATTATGAGTTCCAACAACGCTATTTAGCACAACAGTAACTGTATCGCCTTGTTGTACAACCAGCTCAGTTTCTGAAAATTCATAATTAATCATATCCAGTTCAAAAGCAGCTTCATGAGTAACAGTCCCATTTGTAGTTATTCCATCTAATATATTGTATGTGCTTGTTTCCATGTTTCTAATATTCTCCATTAATCTCCAAATGATTTCTGCCATTTCTCCACGAGTAAGTTTGTGTGAAAAATTTTCAATAGTAGTTGGAATTGCGCTGTGATCTTCAAGTTTTTTAACATAAGGTTTATACCAAATGTCAGTTCCTTCTGTTGTTGGTTCAATTAAAGTATTTGTAATAATTTTTGATGCTTCAGCAAAAGTAATTAGATTTGCAAATCCAAAAGTTCCATCTGGATATCCTCCAATAATACCTTTCTGCTCAGCAAGACAAACATAGGGCAAGAACCATGCTCCGTCTCCTACATCGGAAAAAGAACTGGTATTACAACTGTCTAATTCACTTTGTGTGTAAGTGCTGGCAATTACAATTTTTGTGAATTCAGCACGATTAATCGGAATATCTGGTTTAAAAGTTCCATCGGGATATCCCTGGACAATTCCTAAAGATTCAACATAATCAATTGCTTCAGAATTTTGATGTGATGAATCGACGTCTCTAAAAGATGCAAATGCAGTAGCTGTAAAAAGCATGCTTAAAATAAGCGCGATAGAAATTCGAGTTTTCATAAGTGTTTGATTAAGACTGGGTTTAATTTTAACTATTTTGCCCTAATCTGTCCACTACCTAAAACAACCCATTTATAACTTGTCAATTCATTAATAGACATAGGTCCGCGTGCATGAAGTTTTTGAGTCGATATTCCAATCTCTGCACCTAAACCAAATTGAGCACCGTCTGTAAAAGCCGTTGAAACATTTTGATAGACCGCTGCGGCATCAACATTCTTTAAAAAGTAATCTGCCGCTTTTTGATCCTCACAAATAATCGCTTCTGAATGTTTAGACGAATATTTACTAATATGTTCAACTGCTTCTTCAATTGAATCTACGGTTTTAATTGACATTTTTAATGATAAAAACTCAGTTCCAAAACTATTTTTGTCAGCAGCCTTTAACAATCCTTCAGGATACTCTCCCTCCAAAACTGCATAGGCTTTTTCATCTGCAAAAATCTCAACTCCATGACTAGCCAACTCTTTAATAAGCTCAGCCAGATCACCCAAACGATCATTGTGCAAAACCAGACAATCAAGAGCATTGCAAACACTTACACGCCGTGTTTTCGCATTTTCAACAATAGCCATGCCCATCTTCAAATCAGCTGATTTATCAAAATATGTATGAACAATTCCAGCTCCTGTTTCAATCACAGGAATCTTCGAATTCTCACGAACATAATTAATCAGACCCTGCGAACCTCTCGGAATAATCACATCAATTAATCCAACCGACTGCATCATTTCTTTTGTTTCCTCACGACCAGCTCCCAATAAATATAAACAATTTACATCAACTCCGTGTTTCTCCAAAACCTCATGAATCACCTTAACTCCGGCAGTATTAGAATCAATCGCATCGCTTCCACCCTTCAAAACACATGCATTTCCACTTTTAAAACAAAGTGCAAAAACATCAAACGTCACATTTGGCCGGGCTTCATAAATAATCCCGATCACACCAAGTGGCACGCTGACTTTGCTAATTTTCATGCCGTTCGAATGCTCACTTTCACCAAGAACGCGATCTAAAGGATTCGGAAGACCTGCAACATTTCGCATATCATTCGCAATGTCCTCAAGTCGTTCTAAATTCAACAGCAAACGATCATATTTCGGATCATCTCTATCCATTCTATCGAGATCTTTTTCATTCGCCTCTAGAAGTTTGTGCGAATTTTTTACAATTGCATCAGCAACATCAAGTAGGATTTCATTAACTTTTTTTTCACTAAGGTTGATAAGAGTACGGCTTGCTTTTTGAACTTTAGCAAGCTCTATTTGTAAATTTGACATACAGATACGAGTATTAATTATTAAGTTCTTTTGATCGATTTTTGGCTGCTTCCAGCGCATCTTTGAATATTTTGCCGAACCCATTTTCTTCAAGATGATTCAGCGCAGCTTCTGTTGTGCCTCCTTTTGAGGTAACTGCTTCTTTTAATTCTTTTGCGGGTGAAGAGTCATGATTGAAGATCGACGCCGCACCTGTAAAAGTTTGTTCAGAGATTTTTCTGGCATCTTCAACATCAAATCCGAATTCAACTGCTTTATCGTATAATAGCTCAGTCAGATAATAAAAATATGCAGGACCACTTCCACTCAAAGCTGTGATTTCATCTAATTTTTCTTCATCTTGAACTTCTAATTGAGTTCCTACAGAGTCTAAAATAGTTTTAACAATAGCAACGTCGCCATTTTCAATTGCGTCGCTTTTAATCCATCCTGTTAGGCCTTTTTCAGTTTTAACTGGGAGATTAGGCATTGCACGTACAATTTTTTCGCTTCCGGTTTTTTCTTTTAATTTAGCCAAACTCACTCCTGCCATAATTGAAATAATCAGTTTATCAGCAATAGATTTATCTAAAGAATCAATAAGCTCATCAAAAGATTGAGGTTTAACTGCAAAAATCAAAACATCAACGCCGTTTACCATATCATTTAAATTCGTAAAACTGTTGTGAGTGATTGTTGCTTTTAATTTTTCCTCATTTTTATCAAATATATGAATTTGCTCGTGAGAATAATGTTTTAGAAGGCCACTAAAGAATGCGCCTCCCATATTGCCGGCTCCAATAATTCCAATATTTGCTTTCATAAGATGTGAATGTTTAATATATAAATAAATAATCGTAGTGTATAAATGGCTTCTCGTCGTGCTTTCCAATCAAGTCCTGCGCTTTTTTACTATCATGTTGAGCCTTTCCAAGTCCAATGAATTTTCCTTTTTCATTAACAACTTTTATGATGTCTCCTCTTTCAAAATCTCCTTCAATTTTAGTGATTCCAACAAATAAAAGTGATGAAACTTTTTCTTTTAAAGTTTTTTCTGCGCCTTCATTTACATAAACTGTACCTTTTTCATAACCTTTTGAGAACGCCACCCATTTTTTTTCTTTTGATACATTTTTCATAGAAAGAAATCTAGTCCCGACTTTTTTCCCGTCAACAATATCCAAAAGTATATTTTCTTTTTGCCCATTTGCAATATATGTTGAAACACCAATTGACGATAATGTTTTCGCGATTCTGCATTTAGTTAACATTCCACCTGTTCCAAATTCAGATTTACTTTTTTGAATGTATTTTTCACATCCTTCTTTTTGAGGATCGATTTCTGAAATAAGCTTTGATCCTGAATCTTTTGGATTTCCGTCAAATATACCATCAACACTAGACAAAAATATTACTGTGTCTACTTCTAACATCGATGCAATCATACCTGCCAGTTCATCGTTGTCAGTGAACATAAGCTCAGAAACTGAAATAACGTCATTTTCGTTTACAATAGGAATAACCTGGTCTTCCAGGCATGCTTCAAAACAGTTTTTCATATTTAAATAATGCCTGCGTGAGCGAAAGTCTTCTTTT
>JAUVDZ010000091.1 GCA_030595015.1 Candidatus Peregrinibacteria bacterium
GTGGTGGAGTTGATCTTGCTGCAGCAGATGACAAACTGATTCGTGTGAGATACCCATTAAAATTAGATCCTGAAGGAATGATGCTTGCATCAATTATGGCAAAGAAGCATTCAGTATCAGCAAACAATGTAATTATTGATATTCCAATGGGAGAACAGGGAAAAGTTAAAAATAAAAAAGATGCCAATCATCTTAAAAAACGCTTTTTAACTATTGCAAAGCTTTTAGGTATGAAAATGAAGGTTGTTATTACAAATGCAGATCAACCTATAGGTAATGGTATCGGCCCTCTATTGGAAATTCAGGATATTATGAAAGTTCTTCAAAATGAACCAGATGCTCCTAAAGATTTAAAAAAGAAGGCTATCATGCTTGTAACTGAATTGCTGTATTTAAGTCCTGACTTCAAGATTAAAGCAAATGCTCGAAGAGCCGCTAAAAAGACTTTAAAATCAGGAAAAGCTTACGACCAGTTCATAAAAATTGTTAAAGCACAGGGAGAAAAGAAGCTTCCTAAAATTGGTGAATTTAAATTAGTAGTTAAATCTAACAAAACAGGAAGAGTTGGAAAAATTCATAATAAATTCATTGCAACTATAGCAAGACAAGCTGGTGCACCAAAAGATCCAGGTGCAGGAGTGTATATTCATGCGAAATTAGGTGACAAAGTGAAAAAAGGTCAAAAATTGTTTACTGTTTATTGTGAAAATGATGTTAGAATTGATTATGTTAAAAAACTGAAACCAGTTAAAGCATATACAATTAACTAATTCACATGGAATACCAGGAAATAATCGACAAAATTAAAAGTCTTGAAATTCAGGGTGCCCGAAATATTGCAATCGCAGCAGTTGAGGCTTTTGGAATAAAATTAAAAGAGACCCAGGATCACGATGAACTAACAAAAGCTCACGACGAACTGGTTGCAACACGCGCAACGGAACCAGCACTTAGGAATGCGCTAGAATACTGTTTAGCAAATTACAAAAACGACCCCGAAATCGCTGAAAAAGCTAAAAATCACTTCGCAGAATCAAAAGAAAAAATCGCAGAATACGGTGCAAAGAAAATCCACGACGGAATGAAGGTTTTTACACACTGCCACTCCTCTACTGTACGCGCAGTTATTGAAAAAGCATGGGATGACGGTAAAAAATTCGAAGTTTACAACACTGAAACACGTCCAAAATTCCAGGGACGCAAAACAGCAACTAAACTAGCGGCAAAAGGCATTTCGGTTACTCACTTTGTAGACAGTGCAGGCCGATCAATGATCAGAAAATGCGATCTCTTTTTATTCGGATGCGACGCAGTTACAGCAGAAGGCAAACTTATCAATAAAATCGGTACAGAAATGCTTGCAGACGCTGCACAAGAAAGCCGTATAGACGCTTACTCATGTACAAACGCATGGAAGTTCAATCCACTTACACTTTACGGCGAAGAAGAAGAAATCGAGCAACGCGATACAAATGAAGTTTGGAAAAATCCACCTGAAGGAGTAAAAATTTACAATCCAGCCTTTGAAATAACATCACCCGACATGTTCACAGGTGTAATTACAGAATTAGGTATATATAAAGGTGAATCACTGATTGATGCAGTGAAAGATGAATATCCTTGGATGTTTAAGTAAAATAGACTAGAATACCCCCGATGAAAAAGAAAAACGTATTAATTTTATACGCAAATATGGGAAAAGGGCATGTGAGTGCTTCGCGTGCAACAAAAGACGCATTAATGTATCTATATAAAGATAAATATAATGTTGAAGTTGTAGATTTTTTCGGGATGGTTTCAAAAGGATTCAGTGATTCAACGTCAAAAGCTTATGACGGTACTGTTAAACATACTCCAAACTTTTATAAAGCATTTTTTGACTGGACTGACGAGGCATGGAAAGTTAAATTCATAAACAAAGTTAACTATATCTCGCTTTCTGTAGCGTTTAATAAGCTACTTAAAAAGTATAATCCAGATATTATTGTTTCTACTTTTCCTATCTGGGACTATGGACTTTGTAAATTATGGAAGAAAAAACATTCAGGTTCAAAGTTTATAAATATTATTACAGATTCAATTTCAATTCATAAAGCATGGCTGATTGCAGATGCTGATTATCGAATTGTTCCAAATGAAGATACTGCAAAAGTTTTAGTAAAAAGAGGTGTTGATGCAAATAAAATTAAGATTTTAGGATTCCCGGTTAATCTCGAGTTTACAGCAAAAGTCGACCGTCCTAATGTTTTAAAATTTCTAAACTTAAATCCAAAGCTTTTTACAATTTTAGTATTTGCAACTATCGGAAACAACACTAGAAACCTAAGACTTATTGAAAAAGTTATATATGAAAATCGTGATTACAACGTAATAATAGTATCAGGCAGGAACGATACCCTTATGCCAAGAATCGAACATTTAAAGTTCGAAAAAAATGTAGCAATTCTTGGATGGACAACCAATGTCCCTCAATTAATGCTTTCAAGTGACCTTATTATCACAAAAGCCGGTGGCGCAACTGTAATGGAATGTATTGCAGCTAAAAAACCTATGATTATCACGCAGGTTATCCCAGGACAGGAAGAAGGCAACGCTGAATTAATTAAAAAACATAATTTAGGTATTATTTTAGAAAAGGGAAAGAAAGGAATTACAAATCTAAATGATCATATTAAAAATATCAGAAAAGATTACAATAAATATGAAACTGCATTAAAAAAGCAGAGCAAACCTGAGGCTGCTCTGCATATTGCTAAACTAATTGTTTCAGAACTCGAATCTTAAAACGTTACTTCAAATAATCGCTGTGTATCAAGCAAATAGAGCCTTTGCGAATCTTTGTCATAATACATATCTCTTACATCTCCGATGTTATCAAACACTAATTGACCATTATAAACTGCGTCTCCTGTACTTAAATCTTTATCAAGAATGATTACACGATTTTTAGAAGTTTCTAATACAAAAATTTTATTTAAATCCAATTCAGTATAAATTTTTGTTGGATTTTCAATTGGATCAAGTGGTGCTTTTGAAATATTGAAATCAGTTGCAACTCCCCTATCAAATTGAAGCATATTACCGTCATCTAAAATCACATATATAAACCCATCAATTGCTAAATCAACAAAATTTGCACCAAACTCACCTTCTGCAATATAGCTATCCGCTGCGCTATATTGATCACGATTTCTTGTATATTTCCAAATTTGCTTTCCTTCATTATCTAAAACATAAATTCGACCATTGTAAGTTTCTACAGCTACGCCTTTTCTAAATTCACCATCTGCAGTATCCATAAATTCAAACTGACCATTATCGTAACTAATAACTTTACCACTCTTAGTAATAAATACTAATGCATCATTGTCGTCATCCCATGCACCATCAATAACTGTTTCATTGTCATCAATAGTTAAAGGATTTTCGATTTGATCAAGAAGAATCTCATAAAGCGCATTATATTCAAATGCAAACACATGATCCCTATATGGGATTAATCCCAAAGCACTGACATTATCACGTTTAGTTGTTAAATCAGCGATCAATTTAGGATCAGTAACAAAAGTTATGTTATCAAGTTTTGATTTCTCAGACTGTATAATTCCAAGAAGTTCATTAGATTTACTTCTATGATATCCTGAATTCAAAACTTCAATAGCATCGCTTTCAGCTTTCTTTAAAATTTCTGATGCTGCATCTTTATTACTTATACCTCTAATAGTTGCAGTATTAATTTCTTCCTGAACCTGCACCAAAATTTGATCTAATCGCTCAATTTCACGTTGATTTGCTCCGCTGTTTTTAACAAACCAAATCACCAATGTTAGCAGAACAATCACAACAATCAAAAGTGCAAGAATTTTATCTTTAGTCATTCTTTTTGAAGTCAATCCAACCAATGCAGAATTAAAATAATGCATTAATTTATCCCAAAAAGTCTTTAAAAATCCTAAAGCCGCAATTGGTTTTGATTTTGAACGCTTAACCAAACTCGGTTTTTCATCTTCTAAATACTCTCTAACTCCTTTTTTTTCTGTAACAGACAATTCGCTAAGACCTTCATGGAAAACCATTCCAATATTAGCAATTTTACTCAAAATCTCTGGCGCAAGAGCATCTTTTAAATCACTTAAAGAATCAACTAAGTCATGAGACTTCATCATGTTAATAAAGTCTGTTTTTGAAACATATCTTAATAAACGAGTTGTTGAAAATACTACAAAATCACCTGGTTCTAAACTTCCGCTTGCGATATTATTAAAGGTTTCATTAGTTTTTGCAGTAGGATCTGAAAGACCTTCACTAATAACACTACAATATCTTTTTCGAATCAAATACGCTTCTGCATCTCCGGTTTGAGAAACATGAAGTTCTTGTCCAGCCACTACTCCAATAATCACATGTAAATTTCCAATAAATTTTGACACAGTATCTTCTTTAAACTTTTCAATCTGAATATTGACTTCTTTAAGCGCATCTTCAAACCTTTCGTAAGTGTTTTTTTCTAAATCTGAGAAAAATATCTTACGCGCTGAATCGAAAATTGTCTCAGCGATTACTTCTGCATCAGCAGGATTATTCTGAATTTCAATTGTAACAAAAAGCTGTCCAGCTGCTTCTTCGCCTTCGCCTAAATCATAAGCATAGTTCTCAAGAAAGCTGCCTTCTTCTTTGCCAACAAATAAAAATTCGAATTGATTTCTAAGTTTCATTTTTATAAAAGATTAGACGTCTATTTAAATATACCTGTCAAATGTTACTGCAAAATCAATTCAAGTTCAAGTTCTATTGACTT